>JANPCU010000245.1:0-10476 GCA_031431195.1 Planctomycetota bacterium
TCCAGCCTGTCGGTTCCTCCACGCATGACAGGCTGGAAGCCTATCCCACGGACCAGTCGCTGACCGACCAAAAGCCCAGGGGTTGCAACCCCTGGGCGTTCTTGAACGACTTAACCACGTCTCACAGAACAACCACCATGCAACTCACCGAAACCGCCAGTAGCGACGTCATCGAACAGATCCTGACACGGTCTGTACATGATGAGCTATTCCTTGGTTTCGTTGTCGATTCGTCAAGCTTTCTTGCACACCGCCAGATGATCGAGAATGGAGGGAATCCATGTTGATCGCTGTTGATCTTCAGTGGCTCACCTCGACTGTCGGTGCACTCCTAGTCGCTTGGTTTGTGAAGTGGTTGATCACCTACTTCTGGCTCAATGTGGGGGTATGGCTCTCGATTCATCTGGCAGGAGATGCTGTACCGAAACGGTTGTGGGGCCCTCCGATACCGTGGCTTGCGATTGGGACGCTGTTCGCTTCCGAGGTGGGTTATGGGATCGCCAGCGGAAAGCCTGGATTCTATCCAGGTTCATCCGGATTCCTGCCAATGCCCCTTGCACTTCAGGCCATCGTGGCCATCGTCGGTGGAGGGTATTTTGTCCATGTCACGCTCGAGTACAAGTATCCCAGGAGTTTCGCCATCACGGCATTCACGTTTGTCACAACGATGACCACGACGGCCTTTATCTACTTCGGTTTAGTCAGACCGCTCACTGGTGGAAGGTGAATACGGTCCACCAGACGCATCCTCCCGACTCTGACCTTCAGGCTCACCACTCATGCAAACCAACGAAACCGCCATCCGCAATGTCGTCGAACAGGTCCTCGCCCAACTCGGCAAGCGGCCTGCTCCCGGCTCAGCTCCCGCACCCAAGGCCAACGGCATTCCTGTCGTCTCAGCCAGCAACAGTAACGGCTATCGCCCCGGCGGCGGCGGCAACTGGGGGGTCTTTCAGACGGTCGACGAAGCCGTCGCAGCTGCCACCGAAGCCTTTAACCAGCTGAGCAAAAAGGGGATGGCGGCGCGGGCCAAGGTCTGCCAGATCGTCAAGGCGATGTGCGAGCAGCAGGCCGATGAACTCGGGCGGGCCGAGTTCGAAGAGACGAAGGTCGGTCGGCTCGATCACAAGATCGAGAAACTGAAGATCATCAAGCTGGTCCCCGGCACGGAGTACATGAAGTCGAACGTCTTCAGCGGCGACCACGGGTTAACGGTCGAGGAGTACGCTCCGTTCGGTGTCATCGGAGCGATCACTCCAGTGACCCACTCCTTGCCGACGCTGGCCGGGAATATCATCAACATGGTGGCGGGCGGAAACACGATGGTCGTGAACCCGCACCCGAATGGAGCCCGGATCGCCTGCGAAGGCGTGCGGCGGTTCAACAAGCTGTTCGCGGATGCGATCGGCATCGAAAACATCGTCACGATCATCGAGAAGCCGACCCTTGAAACTGCCGACGCGATCTTCCAGCATCGCGGCGTCAAGATGCTGTGCGTGACCGGTGGTCCCGCTGTGGCCCGCGCTGCGATGGCCAGCCGCAAGAAAGCCGTCGTCGCTGGACCGGGGAACCCGCCCGTCGTAGTCGACGAGACAGCTGACATCGACAACGCCGCCAAGTCGATCATCTCCGGGGCTGCGTTCGACAACAACCTGTTGTGCATTGGCGAGAAAGAAGTCTTCGCCGTACAGCCGATCTTCGATTCGCTGATGGAGTCGATGGGGCGGCAGGGAGCGTACCGGCTGAATGCACAGCAGATCGATGCCCTGACCAAGATCGCGTTCTCGCCACCTCCAAAACCCGGCGATCACTGGGTACTCAACCGCGATCTGGTCGGCAAGGACCCCGCCGTTCTCGCCGAGAAGATCGGCCTGCGAGTCCCTGCGGGAACTCAGTTGCTGTACGGCGAGACCGACACCAACAACCCGTTCGTGCCCGAAGAGCAGATGATGCCCTTCGTCCCGTTCGTGCGAGCGAAGAACTTCCAACACGCTGTCGACCTGGCTGTCGAGTTCGAACACGGCTTCCGCCACACCGCGATCATCCACAGCCGCAACGTGAGAAACATGAGCATCATGGCCCAGGCGATGGACACGACGCTCTTCATCAAGAACGGAGCCTCACCGGCTGGCCTCGGCCTAGGCGGCGAGGGCTACCTGTCCTTCAGCATCGCGACGCCAACGGGCGAAGGCGTGACCAACCCGCTGACGTTCACCCGCGTGCGGCGTTGTTGCATGGTCGACGATCTCCGTATTGTGTGAGACCAGCGAGCGGCAGACGCGAGTCTGCCGTCTTCACTCGGTTTCACGACAGACTCACGTCTGCCGCTCGCTAACCCCGGTCCCCGAAATGCAACTCGCAGCTGTCATCGGTCGAACGAACGCCACGATCAAGCACCCTGCCTTGAACGGCTGGCGCCTATTGATCGTGCAGCCGCTCGATCTGGCAGGGGGAGACGATGGGGAACCGCAGATCGCGATCGACAACCTTGGCAGCTCGATGGGCGACAAGGTGATGATCACCGCCGACGGAGCTGCCATCCGTGACTTCATGGGCCGGGTTGATACGCCGGTCCGGTTTGCTGTGATTGGGATCGCCGACTGAGGAAGTTGTCAGTCATTAGTTTTCAGTGGTCAGTGCTGAGGACTGTTTGACAACCCAAGTACACGTCGGGCAAGCCCGGCGGCTACCACTGACGACTGAGAACTGACCACTGAAAACTTCCTCCATGCTCGACTCGACCGCCGTAGACCAGATCGTTGCCAACGTGCTGAGACAACTCAGCGCGGCGGGTGGCGTTACGTCGACGGTCGCGAAGGTTCCATCGGCTTTTGCCCCGCAGGTCAGCGTACCTCGTATCAACACCCCGGCTCACGCCGGGGGCTCGCCAGTGACGCTCACTGATAAGATCATCACTGGCGATCTCCTCACTGAGAAGGCGACCGGGGCCACGCAGATCATTATCCCGGACAAGGCGATCCTCACTCCGACCGCACATGACTTCCTCAAGGTCAGCAAGGCCCAGCTGATTCGAGCCAGCGCCGCCGGAGCCAAAACGGGAGCGGTCAAGACCGACTCCGCGATCACTTCGTGGAAGCTAATCACAGTCACCAGCACCCCCGCAGTGGCCCGTGTCACCGGTGAACTGGGATCGGGATGGAGCAAGGAACTGCTCGGCTGTCCGGACGATGCCGCCGCGCTCGCCATCAGCGCGATCTGTCGCGGCGAGTCGGGCGGGGTGGTCATCCTCTCCAAGCAGCACTTCCGCGCGGCCTGTCGCGCGAACCGTAACGACAAAGTCCGGGCAGTCCCTCTCGGCAACCCCGCTGAGGTCAAAGCCGCCCGCGAACAACTCCGTCTCAACGTCATCGCGATCGACCCGACCAACCGCAGCTACTTCGAACTCAAGAACACCATCGCCGCATTCACGGGAGCGAAATAGCTATGCGTATCGCCCAGGTGATCGGCAAAGTAACACTGCTGCGGGCCCATGAATCTCTGCGGGGCGCTTCGTACAAACTGGTAGTCCCATTGTCTCGCGAAGGTCTGCTGGGCGAAGAAGCGGGCCGTGGCGAGCCACTGGTGATGTTTGACTCTCTGGGAGCGGGAGAAGGGAGCTTCGTCGCAATGAGCGAGTCGGCAGAGGCCGCCGCTCCGTTTCATCCCGACACCAAGCCCGTCGATGCGTATAATGCGGCGATCCTTGATTCCATCAATCTGGAGGGACGCCATGCCGGTGCATGATTGGACGCGATTAGTCGAGCTAGGCGAATTTCACGACTTTCATTTGGGATTCGTGACGACGCTACGTAACACGCTGAACACGATCCTGCGTCCCACGGATTACTATGCGTCGGCCGAAGGGCGAATCATGGGGTATGAACCCGATGCTTCCGCGTTCGAACGGCAGAAACCACGAGAGGTCTCGCGACCTCAATCGCCAAGTGGGGTCGCCGTCCAGACGGAGATCCTTCAGGTTACCGAAGTGAGTCCCCGCACTCGCTACATCGACGAAGCGGATCACTGGAACGCTCTTCGGGAAAGTTATGTTGCGATTCGCAACAAGCGTGGGGACCGTCTTGTGGCGATTGTGGAAGTGGTCTCACCTCGAAACAAGGATCGAGCGGATGCCATTCAGGCCTTCGGCAACAAACTGGAGAAAGCACTCGATGCGGGTTGTAATGTACTCGTGGCCGACTTTCTTCTCCCCGGAGGTCACGATCCGTACGGTATGCACTATGCCTTCTGGACGCGGTTCTCCGATTCACCCCATGGTGTCACCGCTCAAGAGCCGATTGGCATGGCGAGCTATCACGCTCCGATGAACAATGCACAACATGCGCCGCTGGCCTATTTTGAGTCCGTGGCGATAGGGAATAATGTGCCCGATATGCCTCTCTTTCTGGATTCGGGAGAATACATTCATATTCCCATTCAGAAAATCTACGACGAAGCCGTCGCGACGTTGCCGCCTCCATTCCAAGATGATCTGAACGCCACGAAAACTCCTTAGCCGCCGCCCCCAAACAGCCGATTAAACACTCACAACCCTCACTTCAGAACGCGAAACACCCATGTCCTACCACCCACTCTTCAACAACCCCCGCATCAAAGAACAGATCTGCGAGATCGGTCGACGGGTCTACAACAAAGGCTTCGCAGCCGCCAACGACGGGAACATCTCGTTCCGCGTCGGCGAGAACGAAGTCCTCTGCTCCCCGACATACATCTGCAAGGGGTTCATGACCCCCGATGACATCTGCATGGTTGACTTGGACGGCAACCAGTTGGCCGGAAAGCGGAAGCGGACCAGCGAGATTCTGCTTCACCTGACGATCATGAAGCACCGTCCGGACGTGAAGGCTGTGGTGCATTGCCACCCTCCTCACGCGACGGCATTTGCAGTGACCCGCGAGGCGATTCCGCAATGTGTGCTGCCGGAAATCGAAGTCTTTATGGGCGAAGTTCCGCTCGCTCCTTACGAGACCCCCGGAGCCCAGGGTTTCGCCGACACGGTACTCCCGTTTCTCAAGTCGTCGAACACGATCATCCTCGCCAACCACGGGACCGTGACCTTTGGCAAGGAACTCGAAGAGGCCTACTGGAAGACCGAAATCCTCGACGCATATTGCCGCATCCTGATCCTCTCGCAACAACTCGGTGGGATCACGTATCTCAACGAGAAGAAGTCCCGCGAGCTGCTCGACCTGAAGAAGCGCCTCGGTTTCGACGATCCCCGGTTCCACGACGAGAACTGCGACCTGTGCAGCAACACAGCATTCCGCGATGGATACAAGGAAGGGACAGCCCCCAAGGTCTCCGCCTTCGAGCCACCGCCATCGTTCCCCGGCTACCTGCAAAAGCCCGCCTACGAGAGCGGCAACGCCAGCTCCGGCCCTGCGGGTAACGTCGACATGGAAACCCTCGTCAAGATGATCACCGAGCAGGTGATGGCCGCGCTTAAGTAAAGCGGCGAGTTCCATTGATGGGACAGCGAGCGGGGGAGCGACACGGACTTTACTCCGGGTGTTCCAGGCGGAGCAATAAGTCCGTCAGTGGAACCGGTCACGAAGTCGAGTGTTCTCGATCTCGTGAGGTGTTCAGCGCCCCCGAATTTCTGGTTCTGTGCAACGCTCTGGGTAACTCACCCAAACAGAGTATTGACCGCTCGGAACACGGTGATCGACAGCATCACAACCGCGATCGATCCCAGTGTTTTCAGCCCGAGGTACAGGTCAACGCCGCCCCAGATCATCGTCAGCAGGGTCGCGGACGCCAGCACGACACTGACGATTGCTGACAGACGCGTCCACCGATCGACCATCTCGGGTGAGACTAGTCCCCGTGGGGCCGGTTCGGGAACTGTTTGCTCGCAGATCTCATCCAGCATCACTCGGATCGGTGTGGGCTGTCGTTGTTCCACGGCATTCCTCGTTCAATATCAAGTGCTATGCCAAGACTGTAATCGATTGTCCTCGGGCTTCCGGGGAAAAACAATACAGAACCGCGAAAACCTCAGACTTCCTGCCGGAGTGCCAAGTCCGTCTCACCTCAAGCGACTTCCACTCCGCTGTCTGTCTGAGGTATCCCTCCATTTTTTTTCGTCGCAGGTCGTGATCCGCCGTCTCCTAAAGGCCGTTGACACATGGAAGCGATCGACGAAGATCGGGTCCGGCACTCGGCACGGAATTCAGGGGAGAGACCAGTATGTTTTCGGATGACGAACCTAGACCAGAACCTTGGGAAGAACACTTCGATAGCGCCTCAGATCGGGAGACTCCCCGGAAAAAAAATCTGACGGTGGATGATCTGGTGTTCGTGGGATTTAACTCCCGCATTGCCGCCCTTGACCGCGCGAACGGCGAGTTGATTTGGGACTGGACTTCGCCCCATGGGAGCGGATTCGTCGCCCTGCTGCTGGAGGGCGATCAACTCGTCGTATCGGTTTCGGGCTACACGTACGCGCTCGATCCGGCCACCGGGGAGACGCTGTGGACCAACCTGCTGAAAGGGTTCGGGTACGGGATTCCGTGCCTCGTCTCGACCTCGGGCTCAACGCTCGGTCACTCGGCAGCTGCGGCGGAGCAAGCGGCACAGCAAGCCCGGCAGAATGCGGCGAACAACTCGAGTCACTGAGTCGTGAACATCGACTTGAGTCAGTCGTGAATCGACAGACTTACACTTCACGCGGGGCGGAATGAGACATTCTGGCGAGCGTCCGGCGTGAGCCGGATGGTGCTTCGGGGACTCGCGGCAGAACCGGGGGGCTGACGCCCAATGGCACTTAATTTAGCTTACCAACCCGACGCATCAGCGAGGCAAACACAGGGAAAAGTCGCTTTCGCTCCTCCCTCGCTGACGCGTCGGGCGAGTAAAGTAAATTCCGGGGGGCTGACGCCGCCCCGCTCGCTAAAAGGTATCAATCGGCACCGCGCGAGGTATAGCTCACGGGTGACTTGAACCCAGCAGCACAGCTATGATGGACCGGTGTGATTTGCGTGTCTGGCATTCAGGGGGCAATGGTATGTGGCGAGTTATTGTCCGAGTCATCATCATCGCGGCGTGGTGTTCCGTTTCGCAGGAATCGACAGCAGCTGACCCACGTTTTCGTCCCAACGTGCTGTTCATCGCCATTGATGACCAGAACGACTGGATCGGCTGTCTGGGTGGGCATCCGCTGGTGAAGACTCCGCACATTGATGCTCTGGCGTCGCGGGGGACGTTGTTCACGAATGCCCATTGCCAGGCTCCGCTGTGTAACCCCTCGCGGACGAGTTTGATGCTGGGGCTGCGGCCCTCGACGACGGGGATTCATGGGCTGGAGCCGTGGTTTCGCGATGTCCCGGAGTTCCGGGACCGCGTCGCCTTGCCACAATATTTCGCGGAGCAGGGGTATCGCACGCTGAGTACCGGGAAGCTGTATCACTCGGCCCGGCGCGACCCGCCGAATTCGAAGTTGCTGCCGGAGTTCCAGGTGTGGGGACCAGCGGGTGGGTTCGGGACCAAGCCGCCGCAGCGGTTGACTCCGGCCACTCCGCAAGGGAACCCGCTGGTCGATTGGGGCGTGTGGCCGCTCGACAATGATGACTCGATGAAGGGGGACACGCTCATCACGGATTGGGCGGTGGAGCGATTGAGAGCGGCGGGGACGGGCAGGAATGTCCAACCTACGGGCGAGGACAGGCCGTTCTTCCTCGGTGTCGGGTACTTCTTGCCGCATGTGCCGTGCTATGCGACCCAGAAGTGGTTCGACCTTTACCCGGATGACGACAGCGTCTTGCCGCTCATTCAAACGAACGATCGAGCCGACACGCCGCGTTCGAGTTGGTACTTGCACTGGCAACTCCCCGAGGTGCGGCTCAAGTGGCTGCAAGAGCACGATGAGTGGCGGAACATTACGCGGTCGTACCTGGCCTGTACCAGTTTCGTCGACAGCCAGATCGGGCGACTCCTCCAGACGCTCGATGAGACCGGCCAGCGGGACAACACGCTCATCGTGCTGTGGAGCGACCACGGCTGGCACCTCGGCGAGAAGGAGATCACCGGCAAGAACACTTTGTGGGACCGCTCGACCCGCGTGCCGCTGATCTTCGCCGGACCGGGTGTGACTCCGGGCCAAAAGTGTCCGCGCCCAGCCGAGCTGCTCGACCTCTACCCCACGCTGGTCGACCTGTGTGGGTTGCCGCCTCGTACGGATCTGGAGGGTGTTTCGCTGGTGCCCCAATTAAAAGACGCGACCGCCCCGCGTGATCGTCCCGCGATCACCAGCCACAACCAGGGGAACTTCGGCATTCGCACCGAACAGTGGCGCTACATCCGCTACACCGACGGGGCCGAGGAGCTGTACGACATGCAGGCCGACCCGCACGAGTGGGTGAATCTCGCCAGTCAGCGCCGAGGGGTATGTGCCGAGATGGCACAGTCGATTCCGAAACGCGACGCCGGTCCCGCCCCTGGCAGCGCCCACCGCATCCTGACGATTTATGACCACCAACCGGTGTGGGAGGGGAAGCCGATCCGGCCGGAGGACGAAATCCCCGAGTGAGGGAAGGATTGATGGTGAATCGAAAGAGCGATGAGCCCCGTCTCAGTCTCTGGGCGAAGGGGTCTAGCACTTCGGAATTCCTCGATTGAGCAGAACAGCGGGATGTCTTTATGCATTCGTAGCGGGTCAGCAATGGCGAGGTCGTCGAGCAGCAGTTGCTGCAAATCGAACCTCGCGTGGGCTTTCAGCGGGAGACAGACTCGTTAGCTGTTTTGATTCTGATCGCGAAGCGACGGACCGGAAGCATCTTCTCGTGGCGGGGACATTCGCCATGCCTGCTGACTCCGCCACCCGACCGATTCAGTGAGATCACGAAGTCCACGGACGGGCAAATGTGCCCGTTCTAGGACGGTGCCTGGTTTGTTTGCGACTTCGCGGACTGATATCCTCCTCGCACTGACTCCTCGAAATCGAGTTCAGTGCCGCATCGAATGGGAAATGGACAGGGAACGACATGGATCTGACGGGCAAGAACATCTTGATCACCGGGGCCTCGCGGGGCATCGGGCGCGGCTGCGCTTTGGAGATGGCCGCTGCCGGAGCAAATATCGGGATCAACTTCCGGTCGCATGCCGGGGAGGCCGAAGAGGTGGCGGAAGAGATTCGCCAGCTGGGACGGAAGGCGACCTTGCACCAGTGCGATGTGGCGGACCAGGAGTCGGTCGAGAAGATGGTCGCTGACTTTTCGAAGCAGATGGGGTCGCTGGACGGGTACGTGTCGAACGCGGCCTACAGCGATCGCGAGACGATGGTTGACGCCAAGATGGAGGGCTTCAAGCGGACGATCGATGTCTCCATGTGGGGAGCCTTCTTCGGCGTCCGAGCTGCTGCTCAACAACTCATTAAGCAAGGGACGGGCGGCTCAATCCTGGTTGTCAGCTCGCCGCATGCCTATCTGCCAATCCCGACGGCGATGGCCTACAACATGGCCAAGGCGGCCATCGATCACATGGCCCGCACAGCTGCGATTGAACTGGCACGGTATCGGATTCGGGTGAATATCCTGCATCCCGGTTGGATCGACACTCCCGGCGAGCGCAAGTTCTTCAGCGATGAGCAACTGGCCGAAGGAGCTGCGGGGATTCCGCTGGGACGGATGGGGACGCCGCAGGAGATGGGTCGTCTGGCCCGGTTCATGATGTCGAGCGATTGCGACTACATGACCGGCAGCACGGTGCTGATGGACGGTGGAATTACGCTGCCGTGGTGGTCGAAACGTGAGGATGGGAAGCAGTAGGAAGCCATCAGCTGTCAGCCAGCCCCCTCTGCAGCGGCAGGCGAGCCGGGCGGCGTCAGTCCCCGGACTCGTGCGGCGGGCGAAAGGGTCCGGAGGCTGACGCCATCCGGCTCACCTATTCTTTCGGCAGACATTGGGTCTTCGGATGTCTCTCTCCATGTATACCCCACCTCACTCGGGAATCACAACATGCCGCCTTCCCAGCCACTCCCGGAGGTCCGAGCCTGCGGGGTGCTGGTGGTGATCGGCAACCCGGTCGAGCGGTTTCTGCTGATGCAGCACCAGGACCGCTGGGACTTGCCGAAGGGGCACGTCGATCCGGGGGAGACCGATGTCGAGTGTGCCCTACGCGAGATGGTCGAGGAGACTGGCATCCCGGTCGACGCCATCGATCTCGACCCGTTCTTCCGCTTCGAACACCAGTACGAGGTCCGCGAAGCTCGCAGCGGCGGAGAACTCAAGCTCAAGACGCTGGTGATCTTCCTGGCCCGCCTCACGCAAGAGGTCGAGATCAACGTGACCGAACACCCCGGCTACCAGTGGATGGAGTGGAACCCCCCGCATACGATTCAGCCCCAGACGATCGATCCGCTGCTGGCCGCTCTGAAGCGGTTCGTGGGCTAGGCTTACCCCAGGTCACCGATTTCGAGCATGGCCGTCGAACTACCGGAGCCTGACGACGTGCTCGAGCCCG
>JANPCU010000246.1:0-19579 GCA_031431195.1 Planctomycetota bacterium
ACATCGACTGCCCCGGTCACGCCGACTATATTAAGAACATGATCACCGGTGCCGCCCAGATGGACGGCGCGATTCTGGTGGTGTCCGCAGCTGACGGCCCGATGCCCCAGACCCGCGAACACATCCTCCTGGCTCGCCAAGTGAATGTGCCTTGCCTGGTGTGCTACCTGAACAAGGTCGACCTCGTGGACGATCCGGAACTTCTCGAGCTGGTCGAGATGGAAATCCGCGATCTGCTCAACAAGTACGGCTATCCGGGTGACACCTGCAGTATTGTTCGCGGTAACTCCAAGGAAGCGTACGCAAATCCTTCGGACCCAGCGGCGGCTCAGTGCATCACCGATCTGGTGGCTGCCCTGGACAAAGACATCCTGGAGCCGACTCGCGAACAGGACAAGCCATTCCTGATGGCGGTCGAAGACGTGTTCTCGATCGATGGTCGCGGCACAGTCGTGACTGGTCGTATCGAACGTGGTGTCGTCAAAGTCGGCGAAAAGATTCAGATCATCGGACTGCGTGACACTCAGGAAACGACTGTCACCGGCGTTGAAATGTTCAACAAGACCCTGGACCAAGGGATTGCTGGCGACAACGTCGGCCTCCTGCTCCGTGGTACGTCGAAGGACGATGTTGAACGTGGTCAAGTGCTAGCTGCCGGAAACTCGATCAAGCC
Source organism: Planctomycetota bacterium (assembly GCA_031431195.1). Taxonomy (GTDB): domain Bacteria; phylum Planctomycetota; class Planctomycetia; order Planctomycetales; family Planctomycetaceae; genus TH-plancto1. Next base: position 674 of record JANPCU010000246.1, read on the forward strand.
GCACAGCCACTTCGAGTGTGAAGTGTACGTCCTGAAGGCGGAAGAAGGGGGCCGCAAGACTCCGTTTTTCAATGGCTACCGCCCTCAGTTCTATTTTCGCACGACCGACGTGACTGGCGGCGTCAAGCTGCTCAACGGCGCAGAAATGTGTATGCCCGGTGACAACGTCAAGCTGGAAGTCGAACTCCAGAAGTCGATCGCCATGGATCAGGGAAGCCGCTTCGCGATTCGCGAAGGGGGCCGTACCGTTGGTTCGGGTGTCGTGACCAAGATCCTCAAGTAGTTCTTTGAACGCAGATTCAACCGCCCGACTCGTGATGAGTCGGGCGGTTCTGTGTATTGAAGGGGAGTGCCTGCTGTGCGCGAATACGTTTGGTTGGAATGCATCGAGACGGGTAGTCGCAACTACCGCACCCCCAAGGAGACCCGCGGGACCGAGCGGCTGGAGCTACGCAAATACGACAAGAAGTTGCGTAAGCATACTGCTCACAAGGAAACCCGGAAGAAGTAGTCTGCTGCCGAGACGGGTGACGCACTCACCGGTCTGGCGAGCCAACGGATCGCCGTCCTCAAAGCGGGACGAGCGGCACACGGGCGTAGCTCAATTGGCAGAGCAGCGGATTCCAAATCCGCAGGTTGAAGGTTCGAGTCCTTCCGCCCGTGCTCATGGTTCCCAGTGATTGGGTTTTCTTGATTCAATCTTGACGTGAACTTTACTGGATTCGGAAGCGACATGTCGACGGCAGCGGATGATCCATCGCTATTCTCCACCCTCGCCTCAACGCGTTTGTACAAGCGAACGCAAGGTCGGCTGGTTCGCCAAGTGACATTAGCCGTACTCCTGTCGGGGGTACTGCTCGGCTGTTTACGTCTCTCCGAAGAGTACCTTCAGGACTCTGGCAAGCTCGTCGCACTCGGCGTTCCCGTATTGATCTTCGTGTTGGGAGCGTGGTCCGTATATCGCCTCACCCATTGGCCGAAGTTTGCCGACTTCCTGGTTCAGGTACAAGGTGAACTCGACAAGGTGAACTGGGCCACCTGGGAATATCTCATTCGAGCCACAGGTGTGGTGCTGGTGACCATGGTCATTGCGGCTGCATTTCTGTGGGTGTGTGACTTTGCTTGGATTTATCTCTTCGAGAAGATCGGTTTCCTTCGAGTCCAGAAGCCATAGGTCAAAAAACACGAAGCGTTGGCTTGCATCTTGACTGTGTTTCGCCGAACATATTCGCCCCTCCTATGACTACTGAACCGCAAACCACTGAAACATCTCCTTCGACTGGTGAAATCCAGGACGATAAGCTGTGGTACGTCTTGAAGGTTCAGAGTAATCGCGAGAAGTCGATTCGTGATTCGCTCTTGCGGCGAATCAAGATGGAAGGCCTGGAAGCTGACTTCGGTGATGTGGTGATCCCCACTGAAAAGATTGTGGAGACCAAGGGCGGCAAGCGAAAAGTTCGCGAGCAGAAGCTGTTCCCTGGCTACATGATGATCCAGATGCGGCTGACGGACGAGACTTGGTACGTCGTCCTGGGGACTAGTGGAGTCGGAGACTTCACGGGAGCTGGCGGCAAGCCGATGCCGATGCCGGAATCGGAAGTACGTCGTCTGCTGGGGCAGGAGACTGTGACCGAGGAAGTGGTGGAGGGCGAGCAGCCATCCGTGGTCAAGGGCAAGGAATCGACCCCGCTGATTCGGTTCAGTGTCTCTGTGGGTGAAGCCGTTAAGGTGAAGGAAGGTCCATTCGAAAACTTCGAAGGGCACGTTCACTCACTCGATGATCACACGGGCAAGATTAAGGTCATGATTGAGATTTTTGGTCGATCCACCGAAGTGGAACTCGAACACTGGCAGGTCGAAAAGGTCTGAGGCTGATCGCACCTACGCCTTGTGAACTTCTGTTTTCAAGGCTCTTTCTTTTTGGATGGTTTCGATGGCGAAGAGTGTCGTCACACAAGTCAAGGTTCAGATCCCCGGTGGACAGGCGACTCCTGCGCCGCCCGTGGGAACTTCACTCGGGCCTCACGGGGTGAACATTGGCCAGTTCGTGAAGCAATTCAACGACCGGACCAAAGATCTCAACGGGATGATTGTCCCGGCCCTGATCACGATCTATAGCGATCGCTCATTCGAGTTCGTCCTCAAGAGTCCTCCCGCAGCTGTTCTGCTCAAGAAGGCCGCCGGGATCGCGAAGGGTGCCACCAACGCGAAGACGGACAAGGTGGGGCGAGTGACTATGGCCCAGGTCATGGACATCGCCAAGGCGAAGCAGGCAGATATGAACTCCTCGGGTATGGCTGAGGCCTGCCGAGTGATTGCTGGCACGGCCCGCAGCATGGGAATCGAAGTCGTGGACTGATTGTGGCTGTTCTGTTTGGCCCGAGTTCTCCTCCTGAATCATTCGCAAGTAAAGACCGAATCATGTGGTTGTCCAAGCGGCAAAAAGTGTTGACTGAGCGAGCCAGCAAGCTCGGCGTCTTGAGTGTCGGCGATGCTGTCGCGGCGCTGAAGAAATTTGATTCCGACTTGCCCAAGGGTGTCAAGCCCTGCAAATTTGATCAATCCGTGGCCTTGGCGATGAGGCTCGGTATCGACCCCAAGCAGGCGGATCAGATCGTTCGCGGTTCGATCGTCCTTCCTCATGGGATTGGTAAATCGAAGAACGTACTCGTGTTTTGCCAAGGTCCAAATGTCGACATCGCCTTGAAGGCCGGTGCGGCACACGCGGGCGGTAAGGAACTGGCTGACAAGATCAAGGAAGGCTGGACTGACTTCGATGTGGCGATCGCCACTCCTGACATGATGGGTGTCGTCGGTCCACTGGGCCGTATCCTCGGTCCGCGAGGACTGATGCCTTCACCTCGTGCGGGCACGGTGACACAGGACGTGGCCAACGCCGTTCGCGAATACAAGGCTGGTAAAGTCGAGTTCCGCAACGACGACTACGGAATCGTTCACTGCTTGGTCGGTAAGCTTTCTTTCCCTGAGCAGCAGTTGGCAGAGAACGTAGAAGCCATGCTTCAGCTGATCCGCTCACTGAAGCCGAATTCATCGAAGGGGCAGTACATCCGGAGCGTGACTGTCGCCGGCACTCAGAGTCCCGGCGTCAAGATTGCAGCGACCATGTGAGACTCAGATTCCTCAGCGGCAAGCGGCCTCTTAGGGATGAACGAGAAGTGATGACGCATTGCTCACCTGACTCATAGTTCGGTGGGCATGGAACAATTCAAGCTAGCCAGGTTGGAACGACTCAATTCGGACCAAGAGTCAGTGGACTCAAACCGGGTCGGCAAATGCAGGTTGGTGGACACGGGTGACGTATGAGCAAAGTGGTCAAGCGACTGATGATTGACACGATCTCCGCTGAACTGGGCGGAACTCGCGATCTATTGGTTCTCAACACGTCCAAGCTGGGTTCCGTCAAGGACGGTGCCCTGCGATCTGCATTGCGTAAAAAGGGTATCAAGGTTCTACAGGTCAAGAACTCTCTGGTCCGTGTAGCACTGCGGGAGACTGGTGCTGGGGATGTCGATGCACTCTTGGCGGGCCCGACCGTTGTGGTCTGGGGCGGCGAGGACATCGTTGCCCTGTCCCGAGAAATCGTCAAGATCGCTGGAGAGAATAAGACCATCGAGATCCGTGGCGGCACCGTCGACGGTCAGTTTCTCAGTTCTGAAGCGGTTTCTGACCTCAGCAAGAGTATGGGTCGCCCCGAATTACTCTGCAAGATCGCCGGGCTGATCCTGGCCCCTGGGGCACGTCTGGCTGGGGCATTGCTGGGGGCGGGCGGTGTGCTCGCCGGTCAGATCAAGTCCATCGCCGACAAGGAAGTCGACTCAGCTTCCACGGATGAACAGCCTGTTGCCTAACTCAGTGAATCTCTCGGCGTGTGCCCGGGTCTGAATCAACGTTTCGTGTGTCTTTGCAGCTCCCGGGTACTCCGGCAGCTGCCCGATTTCTGGAGAACTTTCCATGTCCGAAGCTCGTGAATTTGATGCTGTGACCAAGGACCTTGGTGACAAGATTGTGGGCCTGACTTTGTTGCAGGCGAAGGCTCTGGCTGACTACCTGGAAGATGTCCATGGTATCAAGGCCGCCAGTGGCGGCGGCATGATGATGGCAGCGGCTCCCACAACAACTCCAGCTGTAGTCGAAGCTCAGACCGAGTTCGAAGTCGTTTTGGCGTCTTACGGCGAGAAGAAACTGGAAGTCATCAAGGTCATTCGGACGATCACTGGCTTGGGCCTGAAGGAAGCCAAGGATCTGGTCGAAGGCGCTCCGAAGACCGTCAAAACCGGTGTTTCGAAGGAAGATGCTGACAAGGTCAAGGCTGAACTCACCGCAGCTGGTGCGACAGTCACGATTAAGTAGTTTTGAAATTGCGGGGATTTGGCACAAAAGTTCTTGCCAGATTCCCGCACACTTGACGTTGACGCCTCCAGCCCCGATACTCCGGAATCAGCGCTGGAGGGCAGGGATGCGCGGAACACAACCCACGAGAGGTGTGGCCTTAGTCTACACCTCTCGTGTTGTTTCTGTCTCATCTGGGCGACGTTGAGTGGATGGTCGCAAGTCGACCATCAACTGTTGATTGTCGCAGATTCAAACGGTGCGTGCGGTGTGCCCGCTGCGTGCATCCATTTCAGGAGTGCGGCTCCTTGCGACTCATTCATCTGATGACGCGATTCATGTCCAATCTATTGTCGACACGCGTACGTCGGTTGCGACACAGAGTTTGTCTGTGCGTCGTTAGATTCAGTTCGCCCATGAATGGCTTGAGCTGATTGGGTCCGCGTCGAGTGGGATTCGCGGACGGCTGGGACACTTGCTCTCCGTGAATCATGTCGGTTGATTGTTCGCCACCGCATTGTGAGGATTTGGCATGCCGGTTCCATCTGATCGCTACATCAAAGCCACGTCAACCCGTAACTTCGGCACCCTGCAAGGGGCGTTTGATTTGTCGGATTTGACGCAGATCCAAACCGAGTCTTACGCTCGCTTTCTGCAACTGGATCGTCGTTCCGATCAAAGACGTGGTCAAGGCCTGGAAGAGATTTTGCGCGAAGTCTTCCCGGTGGTCAGCAATGATCAGCAATTCCGGCTGGAGTACGTCAAGTATGAACTCGGTAAGCCGCGCTATACTCCCACCGAGTGCCGTCAGTTGCGCCTGACCTACGGTATGCCGTTCCGCATCTGGCTGCGGCTGGTTAAAGAGCAGCCGATTGAAGAAGAGGTCTATCTCGGCGACATCCCGATCATGCTGGGCGGCGGTGAATTCATCGTCAATGGAGCTGAGCGGTGCGTGGTCTCCCAGTTGCATCGCTCTCCGGGGGTCGACTTTGTGAAGTCGGAAGAGCCGGGCGAGCGGCGGACGTACTCCTGCCGCGTGATTCCCGAGCGTGGCAGCTGGATCGAGTTCGTCGTCAGCAAGAAGGAAACGCTGGGCGTCCGCATTGATCAGAGTGGTCGCTTCTCAGCCGTCACGCTGTTGCGAGCCATGGACCCGCAGTACACGTCGAGCCACTCGCTGCTCAAGCTGTTCTATGATGTAGAGACTGCCAAAGTTTCCAAAGTCGGTGCCGAGGGGCTGGTTGGCAAATGGGCTGCGGACGACATCGTCTACTGTAGCGGTGATCGCCTGGGCGAAATTATCGTCGAGTGTGGACACCGCATCACCAAGTCCAACGCCGCCGAAATCGTGGAAGCTGCGATCAAGACGGTCGAGATCATCTCCAAGGTCGAAGACCCGATGATCATCAACAGCGTGCTGGAAGACTCGACGAGCAGCCACGAAGAGGCTTTGCTGAAGATTTACCAACGGCTGCGTCCCGGCAACCCTCCCCAGTTGGAGAAGGCGACCGACTTGTTTCGGGAGAAGTTCTTTGACGTGAATCGCTACCGCCTGGGTCGAGTCGGACGGTTCCGCATCAACCGCAAGTTCGGTCAAGACATTCCTGATGACGAGATGACACTGCGGGCTGAGGACTTCATCAACTCGATCCGTTACCTGATCAAGCTGCGTGTGGGAGACCAGAGCGCCCATGTGGATGACATTGACAACCTGGGCAATCGCCGTCTGCGGACGATTGACGAGTTGGCGATGGAGGAAATCCGCAAGGGATTCCTGAAGCTTCGGCGGACGGTGTCCGAGCGGATGGCCATGAAGGACGTGCAGGAGATGAGCCCCCGTTCGCTCATCAACCCGAAGAGCGTTTCGGCGGCGATCGAATACTTCTTCGGTCGGAGCGAGCTGTCGCAGGTGGTCGACCAGACCAATCCCCTGTCGATGTTGACGCACGAGCGTCGTCTGTCGGCCTTGGGTCCGGGGGGCCTGAACCGCAAGCGTGCGGGCTTCGAAGTCCGCGACGTGCATATCTCTCACTACGGGCGCATCTGCCCCATTGAGACGCCCGAAGGCACGAACATCGGTTTGATTTCGAGTCTGAGCATCTACGCCAAGGTCGACGCCTATGGCTTCCTGATCTCTCCATACCGTAAGGTTCATAACGGCAAGATCGGCGAAGAGGTCGAGTGGCTACGAGCCGACGAAGAGGCCAACGTGATGGTGGCCCCAGCGGACACGAACGTCGTGAAGGGCAAACTCGTCGATGAACGCTGCCTGGCCCGTTGGCACAACGATGTGCATTGGGTCGAGTCCAAGGCGATTCAGTACATCGATGTGGCCCCCGCTCAGATGGTGGGGATCTCTGCGGCTCTGATTCCGTTCCTCGAACACGACGACGCCAACCGCGCGCTGATGGGTTCGAATATGCAGCGGCAGGGGGTGCCACTGTTGATCACCGAGCCACCGCTCGTCGGCACGGGCATGGAAGACGAAGTCCCTCGCTATTCGGGGATGACTCCGCGTGCCGAACGCGCGGGCAAGGTGACCTACGTCGATGCTGACCGCATTGAAATCGAGGGCAAGAAGTACCCGATGCGGAAGTTCACAGGTCTCAACGAGCGGACCTGCCTGAACCAGAAGCCATTGGTCAAGATCGGCCAGCGGGTCAAGAAGGGTGAAATTCTCGCTGACACAGCTGCCACTCGTGATGGCATTCTCTCCCTGGGACGGAACGTCATGGTGGCGTTCATGTCGTGGGAAGGTTTCAACTTCGAAGATGCGATCATCCTGTCAGAACGTCTGGTCAAGGACGACGTGTACACGTCGATCCATATTGACGAGTTCGACGTGGAAATTCGTGAGACCAAGCTCGGTCGCGAAGAGTTCACACGCGATATTCCGAACGTCAGCGAGAAGGCCCTGCGGCACCTCGACGATGAGGGCATTGTCCATGTCGGAACACGGGTTCGGCCGGGAGACATCCTGGTCGGCAAGGTCACACCGAAGGCGAAGGCCGAGCTGACCCCGGAAGAAAAGCTGCTGCATGCGATCTTCGGCAAGGCTGGCGAAGACGTGAAGAACGAGTCGCTCGAAGTGCCCAGCGGGATCGAGGGAATCGTGATCCACACCGAGAAGTTCTCGCGGCGGATGAGCCTCAACGAACTGGAGAAGAAGAAGTTCGACTCTGACCTGAAAGCGGTCGAGCAGAGTGGGCAAAAGCGAGTCGCTGACAAGCTGCTCGAATTCGTAGCCGAACTCGATGCCGTGCTGGGCAAGCACGTCAGCGACGACGATGGTCGTGAACTCCGCTCGATTGACGATCCGAAGTTCCTCTCGGAATTCGCCCGCAAGTTCGAAGCCTACTTCGAGACCATCGACATCCGCAGCCCGCAAAAGCAAGCGGATGCCCGCAAACTGTTCAAAGACAGCTGGCCGCTCGTCATCGACGTGATCGACGATGCGGAACTGAAGCTGAACAGCATGAAGCGCGGCGACGAATTGCCGAACGGCGTATTGCAGATGGTGAAGGTCTACGTCTCGTCCAAGCGACAGATTTCTGTCGGGGACAAGATGGCCGGTCGCCACGGGAACAAGGGGGTGATCTCCAAGATTCTGCCGATCGAAGATATGCCGTACCTGCCCGATGGCACGCCGGTCGACATCGTCCTCAATCCGCTGGGCGTGCCAAGCCGTATGAACGTGGGACAGATTCTGGAAACCCACCTGGGGTGGGCCGCCGCCAAGCTGGGCTACCGCGCAATCTGTCCGGTGTTCGACGGGGCTGCCGAAGAAGAGATTCGGGCCTGTCTGAAGGAAGCGGGACTCCCCGAAGAGGGCAAGTTGCAATTGTATGATGGTCGCACGGGCGAGTTGATGGAGCAGAAGACGACCGTGGGCATCATCTACATGCTGAAGCTGCACCATCTGGTCGACGACAAGGTGCATGCCCGGGCCACGGGTCCATACTCGCTCATTACCCAGCAGCCTCTGGGCGGCAAAGCCCGCTTCGGCGGTCAACGCTTTGGGGAAATGGAAGTGTGGGCACTGGAAGCCTATGGAGCCGCCTACATTCTGCAAGAGCTGCTCACCGTGAAGAGCGACGACGTGGAGGGCCGGACCAAGATTTACGAATCGATGGTCAAGGGGGAAAACACCCTCGAAGCGGGCACCCCGGCCAGCTTCGACGTCCTCATCAACGAAATCCGTGGTCTGTGTCTGAACGTGCAGCTGGAGAAGGCGAAGGTGTGATCGTGCGGGGCCACTCGCTGGCTCCGGTCGACCTGAGTTTCCGCTGCTCTGAACGCCTTGACCCCCGACGAATCACTTCACTCCTCCCTGGGAGATCGCCATGAGCAACAACAACACCTCCGGTGACGGTGTCTATGATCGCGTCAATGACTTTGGCGCGGTGAAGATCAGCCTGGCCAGCCCGCACGACATTCGCAGCTGGTCGTTTGGCGAAGTCAAGAAGCCCGAGACGATCAACTACCGGACCTACCGTCCGGAGCGGGATGGTCTGTTCTGCGAGCGGATCTTTGGGCCGGAAAAGGACTGGGAATGCTCTTGCGGCAAGTACCGCGGCATGAAGTACAAGGGGATGATCTGTGACCGTTGCGGGGTCAAAGTCACGCATAGCCGCGTGCGTCGCAAGCGCATGGGCCACATCGAACTGGCCGCGCCAGTTGTTCATATTTGGTTCTTCAAGTCGATGCCGAGCCGTTTGGGCGCTCTGCTGAACATGAAGACGACCAGCCTCGAAAAGGTGATCTACTTCCAGGAGTATGTCGTCACCGATCCCGGCGAGACCCCGCTCCGGCGCTGCCAGTTGCTCACCGAAGACGAGTACGCCTCGAACCGTGTCAAGTACGGCGAAGACTCGTTCAAGGCTGACATGGGTGCGGAGGCGATCTACAAGCTGCTGGAGGGGATCAACCTCGTTGAAGAGTCGAAGAAGCTCCGCGAAGAACTGAAGAAGACGACCAGCGACGCGAAGCAGAAGGACTACATCAAGCGGCTGAAGGTGATCGAGGCCCTGCGGGACAGCGATAACAAGCCCGAATGGATGGTCTTGAGCTGTGTGCCGGTGATCCCGCCGGATCTGCGTCCACTGGTGTTGCTGGAGTCCGGTAACTTCGCGACGAGCGACCTGAACGACCTCTATCGCCGGATCATCAACCGTAACAACCGGCTGAAAAAGCTGGTTGATCTCAACGCACCCGAAGTGATCGTCCGCAACGAAAAGCGGATGCTGCAGCAGTCGGTCGACGCCCTGTTCGACAACAATCGCTGCAAGCGTCCTGTGCTCGGTTCGTCGAATCGGCCACTGAAGTCGCTGACCGACATGATCAAGGGCAAGCAAGGGCGGTTCCGTGAGAACTTGCTCGGCAAGCGAGTGGACTACTCGGCTCGATCGGTCATCGTGGTCGGTCCAGAGCTGACGCTGAACCAGTGCGGTCTGCCGAAAAAGATCGCGCTGGAACTCTTCCAGCCGTTCGTGATTCGCCGGCTCAAAGAACTCGGCCACGCAGATACCATCAAGTCGGCCAAGCGCATGCTGGAGCGCAAGGACGAAGAGGTGTGGGACATCCTCGACGAGGTGATTAAGAACCACCCCGTGCTGCTGAATCGTGCTCCGACATTGCACCGTATCGGGATTCAGGCGTTCGAGCCGATCCTGGTCGAAGGCAACGCGATCAAGGTTCACCCGCTCGTCTGCAAGGGTTTCAATGCCGACTTTGACGGCGACCAGATGGCGGTCCATCTGCCGCTGTCGATCGAGGCTCAGGTCGAAGCCACGACCCTGATGATGTCGACGAACAACATCTTCAGCCCGTCGAACGGTGCTCCGATCATTACGCCGTCGCAAGACATCGTCATGGGTTGCTACTACTGCACCATGAAGCGAACTGGGCAAAAGGGCGAAGGCATGATTTTCGCTTCGACCAGCGAAGCGCTCATGGCCTACAGCATGGGCAAGGTCGTCCGCCATGCCATCATCAAGCTCCGATTGCCGAAGGGTAAGCGGGTCAAAGGTGACGGTGCCGAAACATACACGTCTGGCTCGCTCATCGCGACGACAGCAGGCCGGATCATCTTCAACGACATGCTCTTCCCGGGCATGCACTACTACAACTACACGTTGAAGAGCAAGGATCTGCAGCACGTCATCTCCGATTGTTATCAGGAGTTCGGCCGCAAACGTACCATCGAACTGCTCGACAATATGAAGCGGACCGGCTTCACTGAGTCGACTCGCTCCGGTCTCTCCTTCGGGATCAGCGACCTGGTCATTCCCCCGACGAAGGAAAAGTACATCCTGGAAGCGGAAGGCCACGTCCTCAAGCAGCAGAAGCTGTACGATCGCGGAGTCATCACCGGCGGTGAACGCTACAACAAGGTCATTGACATCTGGACGCATGCTCGCGAGCAGATCACCAACGCGATGAAGATCGAGTTGGAAAATGACCTGCGTGAAAAGGGTGCCTATGTCAACCCGATCTACTTGATGGCCGACTCGGGTGCCCGAGGCGGTATGGAGCAGATTCGTCAGCTGGCCGGGATGCGTGGTCTGATGGCCAAGCCGAGCGGCGAGATCATCGAGACGCCCATTAAGTCGAACTTCAAGGAAGGTCTGACCGTCCTCGAGTACTTCAGTTCGACACACGGTGCGCGCAAGGGACTGGCCGACACCGCTCTGAAGACAGCTGACTCCGGTTACCTGACCCGTAAGCTGGCTGATGTATGCCAGAATATGGTCTGCACCACCCATGATTGCGGCACGACTAAGGGCGTGACTCGCGGGGTGGTATATCGTGGAGAACGGGTGGAAGTGTCACTCGCCGATGCCATCCGGGGCCGCGTGAGCCGCTCGAACATCGTGCATCCCATTACGGACGAAGTCATCGTCCGCGAAGGGGAGCTGATCACCGTGACGATTGCCCGCAAGATCGAGGCTTTGGGCTTGGAGCGGGTCCAGGTCCGCAGCCCGATGACCTGCGAAGCGGAACTCGGTGTGTGCCAGCTCTGCTACGGGATGGATCTCTCTTCGGGTCAGCTGGTGGAAGTGGGCCTCGCTTGCGGCATCATTGCCGCTCAGTCGATCGGCGAGCCGGGCACCCAGTTGACGATGCGTACGTTCCACGTCGGTGGGGCAGCCCAACGTCAGTTGCAGGACAGCGACCTTCGTGCCAAGAAGGCCGGTAAGGTTCGTTTTGCCCGCATCCGCAGCGTGACGAACTCCGAAGGCCAGAACGTGGTTCTGACTCGAAACGGGGAAATCGTCCTGATCGACATGAAGGATCGCGAACTCGAGAAGTACACGATTCCCAACGGTGCGGTTCTGCTGGTCAAGGAAGACGAAACAGTCGTCGCCGGCCAGGTTCTCTGTCAGTGGGATCCCCACTCGGTTCCGATTCTGTGCGATGTGGGCGGCACTGTCCGTTACGAAGATCTGATCGAAGGCCGCTCGATGAAGGTCGAGCAGGAAGTCGGTGGGCACATCCGGCGAACTGTGATTGACCATAAGGGGGATCTGCATCCGCAGATCGTCATCGAAGACAGCACCGGCAAGATTCTCAATTTCTACTACATCCCTGAACGGGCGATCGTGGAAGTCGAGGAGGGGGCCCACATCTCTGCCGGAACTGTGGTCGGCAAGACGCCCCGTGAAGTCGGTGGAACGCAGGACATCACCGGGGGTCTGCCCCGCGTGACCGAGTTGTTCGAAGCTCGCAAGCCCCGCGATCCAGCGGTCATCGCCGAAATCGACGGCGAAATCGAAATCATGCTCGAGAAGAAACGCGGCAAGCGGGTCATCGTCGTGCATGGTCCGAATGGTGTGGATCGCGAACACGCGGTGCCGCACGGTAAGCCGCTGCTGGTTCACACCGGCGACTTGGTGCGATCCGGTGACGCCCTCGTACGTGGTCCGCTGGTGCCGCACGACATCTTGCGGGTGAGTGGGGAAGAGGCGGTGCAGCAGTACCTCCTGCAGGAAGCCCAGAACGTTTACCGCGCCCAGCGCGTCGAAATCGACGACAAGCACATCGAGATCGTCGTCTCGCAGATGCTCCGCAAGGTGCGTGTTGACGATGTGGGCGATACCGATCTCCTGCCGGGGATCGTGATCGACAAGTTCGAATTCCGCCGCCAGAACCGAGCCTTGATGCTCAAGGGACGGATCACCGATCAGGGCGATACCGAATTCCAGCTCAACGAGATGGTCCCACTCGCCACGATCGAGGAAGTCAACGCCGCGATCGAGGCCGACGGTGGCAAGCTCTGCAAGCATGGCAAGCCGCGTCCATCCAAAGCCAGCACCCAACTGCTCGGAATCACCAAGGCCGCCGTGTCGAGCGAAAGCTTCATCTCGGCAGCCAGCTTCCAGGAAACGACGAAGGTGTTGACCGAGGCCGCTCTGGCGGGCAAGGTTGACAACCTGGTCGGACTCAAGGAAAACGTCATTTTGGGTCACTTGATCCCGGCGGGCACCGGCTTCCAGAACCACCAGTCTTCCGAAGTTCGCATTCGTCCAGAAGCACAGCAAGAACTGCGAGACGAGCATGCCCGCGTCTTGGCAGCTCGTCGCGATATGCTGAACGAGTCCGAAGAACAACAGCGTCAAGCGGGAGCGGCTGGCACCGGCGGCCCACAGATTCCGTCTCTGCGTGATCTGCTGCCCGACGAGTGATTCCATGGAAGTGGGTTGAGAATCGATCAAACGCCCCGAGGACTTCCTCGGGGCGTTTTTTATGAAGTGCCGTCGCTTCCTTGCTGTCGTCATCGCCAATCGAAATGATAGTAGTCGCCAGGAAGGGGACTCTTCCCGGTCATCACCGGGGCGATGTCGCTCAACACCCCTGATGGCCCCCAAGCGGTGCAACGACAATTGGAGAATGTTCCGATGCGATGGCTTTGTCTCTGTCTATGGGTAGCGATTCCTTCCGGTTTGATTGCGGAGGAACGCCCAGTCGCGGTATCCCCGGCGGATGCGATTCATCGCTACGTCGCCCGCGCGGAGCCGGACTTCGCCTGGAAACTGGCTCAGACGATCACCACACCGCAGGGCACCGTGCAGCGACTGGAGCTGACCTCGCAGAAGTGGCAGGGGCTCGTCTGGAAGCATGCCCTGCTGGTCTATGAGCCGAAGGTCGTCGATCACCCCGATCACATGCTGCTGTTCGTGACCGGCGGTTCGACCGATGGTGTCCCCAAGGAGAAAGACCTCGGCATGGGCCTCGCCTTGGCCGAGCGCTGCGGAGCCCGCGTCGCGACGCTCCATGCCGTCCCGAACCAGCCGCTTCTGGGCAATCGTTACGAAGACGACCTCATCACCGAAACGTGGCTCAAGTACCTGGAAACCGGCGACGACAGCTGGCCGCTGCTGTTCCCGATGGTTAAGAGTGCAGTCAAAGCCATGGACGCCCTCGAGCAGTTCTCTCTGCAGCAGTACCAGATCAAACCGAAAGGCTTCGTCATCACCGGAGCCTCGAAACGCGGCTGGACCAGCTGGCTCACTCCGGTGGCCGACAAGCGCGTGATCGCCACCGCCCCGATCGTGATCAACATGCTCAACTTCCCCGAACAGATGAAGTACCAGCTCGAAACCTGGGGTAAGTACAGTGAGCAAATCAACGACTACACCAGCAAGGGACTCATCAAGCCGAGTGGCACCGAGACCGTTCGCGAGAAGCAGCTGATGAACATGATGGACCCCTACAGCTACCGCAAGCAGCTGACCCTGCCCAAGTTGATGGTGGTCGGGACTAATGATCCGTACTGGGTCGTGGACGCCATGAATCTGTACTGGGATGGGCTGGAGGGACCGAAGTACACCTTGCAGGTGCCCAATGCCGGGCATGGGCTGGATGATGGGCGGGATGCCGCACTGACCACGGTCGCCGTCTTCTTTCGGCATCAGGCGGGCGGCCTGGACCTGCCGAAACTCGATTGGAAGTACGACGCCCAGTCAGATGCGGTTCATCTCGCGATGACTGCCAGCCCCGCCCCCGTCGGAGTCCGGTTCTGGACGGCCGACTCGGAGGACAAAGACTTCCGTGACTCGAAGTGGACCTCCCAGCCGCTGAGCAGCGCGAACGGAACGTTCACTGGAAACCACCCCAAGTCCGGGCAGGGGCATGTCGCCATATTCGGCGAGTACCAGTACAAGTTGGGAGCGCTCACTTACTCGCTGACGACGCAGGCCTATCGAGAGTAGAGCAGATTCAGAATCTGTCTTCACTTGGCACAGACAGGAATGTCTATGCCAATGACAGTGGGGCAGACATTCCTGTCGGCCTGTTCGGAAGAGCAATTCTGAATCTGCTCCAGGCACCACAATGGCGATTCGGATCACGCGCCGAGTGAGCCGACCAGTTCCTCGATGTACGCAGGGCGTTGAACGTGGTGGAGTTCCCGCAGTGCGTGCAAGCGGCGGGTTCCCAGCTCGGCCAGGAACGGGGCATCGAAACGTTCCGGATGGGCCAAGGCGTGTTCGATGCTGGCCAAAAGCTTGGTCCACAGCTCGATGTCCCGCAGCTGCTTTCGTTGCAGTCGATCGTGATACCACTCGCTGTCGAGGAGTGATTCGAGGGTGAACATCGCGCGGATCTGCGGATCAGTTTCGTCCATCCCCTCGTACTGTCCATGGGCCATGATCGACAGTAAAGCTCGCAACGGTGGGCAGGCGTCTTCGATCGAGCCGTCCTGAAAGTATTGCAGCGCGACACGTTGGTAGGCTTCCATGATGTACTTAACGCCATCAGCAAACGACGCGGGGTCTTGCTTCTCCGGTTGTAGAATGTGGGAGTCGAACACCTTGTCCGGGTTGTCGAAAATGCGGGCGAAGAAGTGCTTCACGAACCGCTCGGTGATGCGATATCCCAGCCGCCGTGAGGGGATGATTTCGTTGCCCAGCTCGGTGTCGGCGACCTTCTCGATGTATTTGTGCTCGATCAGGTATTGCGGCTCGCGCTCGTCCTCCGACATCCGGCACCAGACCTCGGGCACCAGCAAGCTGATGTCATGATCGAACCGCGAGTTCGGCCCGACATGCCCCGCTGCGGAGGAGAATCCCGACAGGTTGGTCAGGATCATCGACACTAGTGCGGCGTTGAGATCCGCCGTCGTCCGCAGGGCATTGAAGGGAGCCTTGGTCAGTGCCCCTTCGCTGCCCGCCGCAGTCGTCGACGGACTCTTGCCCGTCAGCGAGCAGATGTAGTCCATAAACAACTCGGGCAGCTCCTGGTAATGGATTGGACCATACACGGCGAGGCTGCGGATGTTCTTGGCGGGGTCCGGCGGATTGTTGCGACGACCGCTGATGACCGCGTTGACGGGGAGTGGGACCGGCTTGTTGGCGGGGATCTTGCGATAGAGTCGCACGCCCATCTCGGCGATGTACTTGTCGAGCGGCCTGACCAGATCGGGCCGGTCTTGCAGATAGCGCGGGTTCTTGGAGGGCACTCCATCAATGCGGCGGGGATTGTCCGAGCAGACGATGTACTCCCCTTCACCTAACGAAGCCCCATGTCCCATCGATTGGAGTAGCTCCTGCATCGGCGGTGTAAAGGCATCGAAGTCGACCACCTTTGACAGCATCTCTTGAACCGTAGTCCGCGACATCGGTTCGTAGTTCGAGACGAAGTTCACATCACAGCGGGCCAAGTCGGCTTCCGCTTGCTTATCCAACCCGCGATGCACCGCATCATCCGGTCGCTGAAAGAGTCGCGACTCGCAGTTGGCAATGAACTTGTAACTCGGGGCGTGGTACTTGTCGTTTAACCCGCTGAGCCTCCGCCCGGGGACCACGATCGAAGCCGAGATGTCGTCCTCGGTCTGCACCTTAGCCGCAGCTGCGAAGTCCTGCCGAACTTTGAAGGTCCGCCAGCCGTGCTCGCCGAACAGTCCGACCCGCAAGTACGAGCCAACGATGCGGCGGTCATGCAGCTTCAGCTCATGCCCCGGCATCCCGTTGACGACATCGACGCGGAAGTGCTTCCGCCAGTCGTCGCCCCAGTCGGGCTGATAGAACCGCTTGATGGCGAAGACCAGCGCGTGCAGGTGATTGGGGATTTTTGACAGCCAGAAGTTGTAGTCCTCGGTGTATTCTTCCGAGGGAGTCAGCAACTTGATGACGCTGCCGAGAGATCGTTCGGGGGAAAGCAGCGGTCGGCTCGGCCGGTCTTTGTACCTCGCCTGCCTGGTCTGGGCCGACTTCCAGCGGGTGCCGTAATCCTTGTGAAAGACGCCGTCGACCAGTCGCGAATCGCTCTCAAAGTTCATGGCATAGATCGGACCGTACTGCATGTAGTCGCCGATCTGCTTACTGATCTCGCTCTTCCCACCGCCTGAGACCGTACACGGCTTATGAATGAAGACCCCTTCGCCCGCCGTCCCGATCAGCCGCCACGAGGGAGCCTGCGGGTGCTTCTCCATCCGCAGCTTATACCCGCTGGGGGCGAGGTAGGTTTGCCCCGGCAGGAGCGGGATTGATCGCATGGCACCGTGATGCGGCCACGTGATCGTTTGCAGACGCAAGTCAGCCTTGGCCTCTTCCGAGATGTAGATCACCTCGGGGAATTGGCGATCGATGCCGTACCCGTGCTCGTGAACCTCGATCGTGTCCGGGTAGTCGCGAAACACATCCGCGAGGGTCCGACCGTTGTACCGCTTGCTATTGAACTGGAACTGCTCGCCCAAGCTGAAGCTCGCGAACACCAGCGCGCCGCCCGCATGCTCCTCTTCCACGTTCCCAAACAGATTCGCGGCATAGCTGATCTGCGTCTTCACCTCTTTCTTGCAGTACCCGTAATAGTTGTCGGCAATGATGGTGACGATCACCCCTTCCTCGGTGCGGCACGTCACCTTGAAGGCGTTGCCCCCGTTGTAGGGTTCGTCCTCGCTGTCCCAGAACATTCCGTCGCGAAGCTCGGAAGGCCTCGCCACACTGCGATGCGGCAGGCCGAGCGACTTCTTGGTCAGCAAGACCAAATGCGGGGCCAGGATCACGCAGCCGGTATGCCCGGTCCAATGCTCCACATCCAGACCCGCATCGTTGTGGGCCAAGCTCGGGTCGCCCGCGTTGCCGAAAATCGACTCCACAAAATCGAGGTTGCTGACCAAGCTGCCGGGGGCAAAGAACCGCACCTCCATCGTCCGCTCGGGGCTGTACCCGGACACTGCGGGTGAGACGATCGGGCGGAGCAGCAGTGAGGCCCACGTCTTCGTCTGCTCGACCTGCTTGTCCGTGAATGGAAGTTTCAGCAGATCGTCGGGCGGACTCACAGCTGCCTTCAGGAGTGCCAAATACGCCTGACGAGGAACAGCCAGCTTGTCCCCCGGAATCGGTAAGCCTCCCTCGCAGACATGGAACGTTCCCTGCGTGGTGCGGCGGTCTGAGCGGGGGTTATGCAGTACGCCATTCCGTACTCGGTAGGAGGTCAACAGCTCACTCTCGTATCGACTGCCATCTGCCGGGATCGACAACACGCGGCCCACTCCATACCGATCGAGTTCCAGCGAGTGAGTTGGCAAACGGGCCTGAGCCCCCTCGGGCAGATCGGCAAAGTGCCGTTGCAAATACGTCTCGATGCGCTGATCGACCGGGCTGCGGTACTGCCCCAATAGTCGGCTCTTCTCGGCGGTGCGTTCGACCAGTGACCCGGCGACTTCGAACAACCTCTCCGCCTCAGGGTCATTCAGCGGGGCTGTCGGGAGTCCCTGACTGGCGAGGAGTAGGTTGGCGTATCGACGCAAGTTCTTCCACGACTCGGCATCAAGGCAATTGGTGTGGTCACGGAAACCGAGGGACTTCTCCAGGTTCATCGAACAGCTTTCGGATATGGCATGTCGCCCGAGGCCAGTGGAGGTGCAGCACCGGCGCTCACTTCGAATCTCTCAGATCAGCATTCTACCCGCGAGTCTCGGTCCGTCGAGGACAGCGGCATGGATCAATGTGGGCCTGCGGGTTTCGGTGCAACAGATTCCCGCATAGATGTTGACTATGTCGCGAATCGACTTCTCACGGCCCGAACTGAGACATTGGATCGTAGCCAGGGCCAGCGCGCACCCTGGGTGGCTCGGGCAGTCTGGTTTGACTTGCGCCCTGCGTTGGAATCTGAATAAACCCTTTCTGTGAGTGGCTTGATCGTTCACGCAGGTCCATCATGGTCCGCGAGACGCAGGAGTTGGCACAGATTCGTGTGGGCCACGAAGAGGTGTTGTTTCATTTCCAGGAGCTCGAGGATCCGCGAGAAATGATTCGTATTAGGCACTCATTAAAGAGTGTCATCGCGATCAGGGAATGTTCGCGGGCGCGGCGGGGCCGACCTTGATTGCTAACAGCCCGTTGAAGATCCCGTGTTTCCGCAGTGCATGGGTTGACTCATCCCATCGCGAGGTGGTCGGCGGGATGAAGTGCAAAAACGGTGTGAGTGGCGACTTGGGCCACTGCGGAGTTGCCGGAGCGCCTCCCTGACAATCTGGGCAGCGCAGAGCAGCCCGAAAAGGGCGGCGAAGCCCTCGGTTTGCCACTGCCGATGAGTTGTCGCAGAATTAAACCC
>JANPCU010000247.1:0-15808 GCA_031431195.1 Planctomycetota bacterium
CGGAATATTCTCGAAACTCTGCTTCGCCGCGTGCCAACCGACTCGGTCGCGGGATCACGCAGACGCTCCGCTTCGAGGACTTCGCGTCGCGGCTAAACGGCGGCGGGATTACGCCCCCATCAATCCTCGGAAGCGGCCAAACAGGTAGTGGCTATCGTGTGGACCGGCGCTGGATTCGGGGTGGTATTGGACGCTGAAGGCGGGGTGGGTTTTACTGGAGATGCCTTCGACGGTCTGGTCGTTGAGGTTGATGTGGGTCACTTCGACATCGGCAGGAAGCGAGTTCGGTTGCAGCGCAAAGCCGTGGTTTTGGCTGGTGATTTCGACGCGGCCGCTGGTCTTGTCGAGGACCGGCTGGTTGGCCCCGCGATGGCCAAACTTGAGTTTGTAGATCTCTCCACCGAGAGCCAGTCAGAGCAGCTGATGGCCGAGGCAGATGCCGAAGATGGGCTTCTGGCCGAGCAAGCCCTTGATCGTGTCGATGGCATAGGTCAGCGGGCGGGGATCGCCAGGACCGTTCGAGAGGAACACGCCATCGGGGTTGAGGGCGAGGACTTCCTCGGCGGTGATCGTGCCGGGCACCACGGTCACGCGGCAGCCCATTTCCTTGAGGTGTCGGGGAATGTTCCACTTCATGCCGTAGTCGATGGCGACGACGTGCGGCTCTTGTCCGGCCTTGACCTTATCGGGCAGCGGAGTCAGTTCCGTAGCGAGTGGATGCAGCTTCGTCGACCAGTCGCCCGATTTCTCCGTCATCACCTCTTGGACGAGATCTCGACCAATGAGGTCGGGCGACTTCTGAGCCTTGGCCACCAGCGAGGCATCGTCGAGGTCGATCGATGAGATCACCCCGGTCATGGCCCCCTTGACGCGCAGCTTCCGCACCAGAGCGCGGGTGTCGATCCCCTCGATCCCCACGACGCCGTTGCGTTTTAGGTAGTCGCCCAGCGAGTCGGTCGAGCGGAAGTTGCTCGGCTCGTGGCACAACTCGCGGACGATGAACCCCTTGATCGCCAGCTGACCGCTCTCCACATCATCCGCGTTGACCCCGTAATTCCCGATCTGCGGATAGGTCATGGCGACGATCTGGCCGTTGTACGACGGGTCGGTGAGTATTTCCTGATAGCCGGTCATGCTGGTGTTGAAGCAGACTTCCCCAAACGCTTCGCCATCGGCACCGAAGGCGGTGCCGGTGTAAACAGTGCCATCGAACAGGGCGAGTTTTGCAGGTTTGGGCATGGGGGAGTCGAGAGAGGAGGGACGAGAGCCAGAGGGAACAATTCGAAATTCGAAGCCCGAATTTCGAGGAGGTGGCTGGTTGGACACGTGGGATCGGCTTCCAACCTGTCAGTTCGATCTATTCCAGCACGAAAGATGACAGGCTGGAAGCCTATCCCACGGGCATTTTTACCAGACGAGGGCGCGCAAAAAAAGCGACCGCTCGGTGAGGAACAGTCGCCTTCGATTCACGATGTGTGAATGCGAGGAGAACCAGGGGGCTGACGCCACCCCGCTCGCCCGACACTACTTCTGCTGGGTGACCAGGAACTCGCCGAAGCCGACCGTCTTGCCATCGTTCATCATGTTCGAGAACAGCTCGCCCATGATCGTGTGGAAGTGGTCCTTCTGAATCGAGTAGAAGTTGTGCTTGCCGTCGCGGCGGGGCTCGATCATGCCCGCCACTCGCAACAGGGCGAGGTGGTGGCTAACCGCTGGCTGGCTCTGGCCCAGACGCTCGCACAGAGCGGTGACGTGGAGTTCGCCTTCCCGCATGAGGTACATCAGGATCTTAAGGCGAGTCTCATCGGCCAGCAGCTTAAAGACCTGAACCAGATCCTTTTCCAGCTTGGCGGGCAGGTCCGTGGGAGCCGCCACAGGGCGGGTCTTGGTCTGGGGAGCATCCAACAATGCAGGCGTCATGTCGTCATCTTTCGGTGGTGGGTTTGTGGAGCCAATCAGGTCATCCGGACCTTTGGCTCCCGCTGGGTCTTCCGCGTGTTGCGGTTGGGAATCAATCAACGTCTGGACCTTCGGTTGTTCGGGGTCACACGGACCTCGATCAGGAGACTCTGTGAGCCAAACACGAACGAACCGTGTGCGGCTCCCGGAGCGGGTGTTCCAGTCGAATGGGGTTCAGTGGGGGTAGAATCAAGTCGTCGAGACAGGATGACCAGGAACAGCTGACCGCACAGAATTGCGAATCAGCAAGGATGACACGTCGCTGCCGAGAAGAATGCGATCGAGTAAGGCGAGCGGCGGCGAATCATTTTTGAACCTGAGTGAGTGACAACTGTGACTTGCATCGGATTATTCCCATGTGTGAGGCCGGAGTCAACTCGGAGGTGATTCATTTCTCGTGAATCTTCGATAAACTCCCAGTCTGCGTAAAGTGATGGCACTTTCCGCTTCCTCCTTGTGCATTCGAGTTTGGATATGGTACTGGCGGCCTCCTGGCTCAGTCAGTGACGCAATTCCCGAGCCGCTCTGCACGGTTTTTCGCCGAGTTGAAATCATGACACCGGCTGTGCCGAGTCCGTTCGCGTCTCTTTCGGAACAAATCGCCTGCGTGACCGGAGCGTCCAGCGGGATCGGTCGCGCGATCGCTTTGGAACTGGCCCGGGCCGGGGCCGATGTGGCGATTCACTGCCGCCAGTCGGTCGAGCGCGCCGAAGAGGTGGCCCGCGAGGTGCGATTGCTCGGACGGCGAGCGGTCTGTTTTGCGTTCGATCTGTCCGCTCCGAAGAGCCACCTCGCTTTGGTGGACGCTGTGTGGAGTCAGTTCGGGGCGTGTGATATCTGGGTCAACAACGCCGGGGTCGACTTGCTCACCGGGGAGGGGCCGACGCTGTCGTTCTCTCAAAAGCTGGAGCGGCTGTTGGCGGTCGATGTAGCTGCCGCCTTGCACTTGAGCCGCGAGGTGGGCCAGCGGATGCGAGTCGCCGGGCGAGGGACGATCCTCAACATCGGCTGGGACCAGGCCGACAGAGGCATGGAGGGGGACAGCGCGGAGCTGTTCTCAACGGCCAAGAACGCCGTCATGGGGTTCACCCGCTCACTCGCGATGTCACTGGCTCCCGAGGTGCGGGTCAACTGCATCTCGCCCGGCTGGATTCAGACTGCCTGGGGTGAGCAGGCCAGTGACGCCTGGCAAGAGCGAGTCCTCCGTGAGACGCCGCTCCAGCGCTGGGGCCAGCCGGAGGACATCGCCCGGCTGGCGCGGTATCTGGTCAGCGAAGATGCGAGCTACCTCACCGGACAGGTCATCAACGCCAACGGCGGGGCGGTTCGATAGAGAAGCATCGTGTTACGGAAAAGCCCAGTGGTTGCAACCACTGGGCTTTCGACGCTCAGTCAATCGCAACCACTACTTCAGCAGATCCCGCACGGTGTCCCGCTCGGTCCGCAGTTCTTCCAACGTGAGATCAATCTTCTGCCGGGCGAAAGCGTTGTGCTCGATCCCCTGAACGATTTGGTGGCTCTTGCCATCGCTGGTCAGCGGGAAGCCAAAGATCAGTCCCTCGTCGACACCATAGCTGCCATCACTGCATACAGCCGCGCTGAAGCAGTCGCCCGCAGCGGTCGGACGTACGAAACCCTTGACCGTGTCGAGAGCCGCGTTCGCTGCGGATGCAGCACTGGATGCCCCGCGTGCTTCGATGACCGTCGCCCCGCGCTTCTGCACGCTGGAGATGAACGTCGTCTGTAACCAGGCATCGTCTCGGATCACCTCGGGAGCGGACTTGCCGTTGATTGTGGCGTGGAAGTAATCCGGGTACTGCGTCGCCGAGTGATTGCCCCAGATGGCGACGTTCTTGACCGAGGCCAGCGGCTTTCCAGCCTTGATCGCCAACTGGCTCTTGGCCCGGTTCTGGTCGAGCATGGTCATCGCATACCAGCGGTCGCGCGGCACCTTCGGCGCGTTGTGCATCGCGATCAGGCAGTTCGTGTTGCACGGATTCCCAACCACCAGCACTCGCACGTCCTGAGCAGCTGCTGCTTCGATCGACTTGCCGGTGTTGGTGAAGATCGGTCCGTTGATGCGGATCAAATCCGACCGCTCCATCCCCTTACCGCGGGGAATGCTGCCGACACAGATGACCCAGTTGCAGTCGCCAAAGCCGTCCTGCAGGTCGTCGCTGCTGCACTTCTTGACCCCCACTAGAGTCGGGAACGCACAGTCCTCGAGTTCCATCTCGACCCCGTCCAGGGTTTTAAGAACTTCCGGACGTTCGACGAGGTTCAGAATCACCGGCTGGTTCGGACCAAACACTTCGCCGCTGGCGATGCGAAAAATGAGGGCGTAGCCAATGTTTCCTGCGGCACCGGTGACGGCGACACGAATCGGAGCGGTCATGCGAAAGAACTCCACGTTGTGGCCGAAATGGGTGCAATTCACCGGACGAAGGCCGCCACAAGGCACTTGCCGACTGTGAATGCGCGTTTTTAACGAGTGGCTGGCGAGTGGACAACTGTGGGGAAGAGTCGTGTTCGAACGGTGTAGACATCAGGAACGTCGGCTGCTGTTCCCGGCAGTACGTCACGACTCACAGGGAGAGCCACAGATGAACACGGATTCACGCAGCGCAGCTGAGCTGCAATTGTCGAGACACAGGAATGAGGTCACGGACGATTCCTCGTCAATGTCATGCTCCCCCTTCGCGTCCATGGCGATCTTGGTGTTCCCGATTCTGAAGGCATTAAGGAACGGGAACTGAACACCAAGGCCGCGAAGGACGCGAAGGAGAGACGGAGTGAGAGAGCCTCATCGGCGGGCGGCACAAGAGGCCTCTGAATTTCTCTCAGCACGCGCGGAGTTCCATCGTTTGCAGTGCGGAGGAAGAGGCTCAACAACGAGGCCATCGCCCGTGATTCATCTTTGATCTGCGGCTCATCTGCGGCTCACCCACTCCGGGATTCCTCAGTGCCCAGTCTTCAGTCAGCGTTTAAGACGAGAGTTGAAATCGAATCACGCGACATCCTTCGTGGCGATATTTTTGCCACTGCCTATTTTTCTATGGCACACACATGAAGTCCCCCGACTCCGCCATGACACCGCCGACCCCGTGGCTTACACTGGCCGGTGCTGACTCTCCTCACCTCTTTTGGGTCTCCCGTCATGCCGGAATACAAAGATTGCCCGATTTGCTCCGAGCAGATCCTCGCGGTGGCCATGAAGTGCAAGCACTGCGGTGAGTATCTGGACGATGACGACATCGAGGAGAGACGCCCCCGAAAAAGTGCAAGCACTCTGATCCGGATGGTGGCTCCCGTCGAGATCAGTGTCATGTCGCTGTTTGCGGGGTATATGGGGCTGTTTGCCATGTTTCCGTTCGTCGGCATTTTGCCCGCCATCATCGGGATACTTCTGGGGTGGGGTGGACTCCGGGAGATCCAGCGGAAACCGAACCTCAGCGGGGCGGGACGATCGTGGTTCGCGATCATCATGGGGGTCATCTGTCTGATCGCGTGGTCGCTCCTGGGAGTGGTCGTCTTGATGGATGTGGGGAAGGGGCGGAGGTAAATCGATGAGTCGGTCGGGGGCATTCACTCAGAGGTGGGCCACGACCGAAATCCGTGCGATTGTGGAGTGCTTCAATCTGTGCCAATCTGTGAAATCTGTGTACGACTCGCCTCTTGGTCGAGTCTGAATCAGAGCCAAGAGTTTGTCCACAGATTGCACAGATTTTCACAGATTGAAGCGGCTGGGTAATGGCAGTCGCGGCTCATGATGAGGCGGGCGTCAGGGTGAGTGGCTTGGACGGGAGGGGGGCGGGGGCTGGCCTTGTGAGTCGTGGTGGCACCTACGGCGATTCAATGATCGGGCAGTGCGTCAAACTCCGTTTCATCAAGCCAGGCTGGGGGTGAGAGGACTTTGTCCGACGGACAGGTCCGGTTTCACTCTCTCCGCCCGAGAGCTAGGATAGGCATCTCAGTTCACTGAAGCCCACGCGAGAGAAGCCCGTTCCCATGCTGCGACTGACCTTCGATGACCAGGGCACCCAGCACGGCGACATCCTGCTCGAGTGCGGCGACTATGCCCGGCATGTCGATTCGTACTACTTCGGCCTCGACCCGGCGGTTCGCGAATTGCCAGAAGGACGGCGTGTGCGGGCCAGCTTGGAACAGCTGCTCGATCAGTGGCTGGTGGCGGTGCGGGAGGCAACACGGGATCAATCGGTCTTCCTCCCGTTCGAGTTCGCCGATGAGTACACCGGCTGGCTGCGAGTGACCGTCGAAGGCGACCGCGTCCGCTGTCGTCCGGGCTGGTCGGCGATCCCCGGGCATGCGGTCTATCCCTCGCGAATCGGGCCACACCTGTCGCACGTCGCCGACTTCGATCCGATCCCCGATGCCGAAGATCTCGTCGTGTCGCAGGTCGCTCTCTACGAAGCGATCGAACTGAACCGGGCCGATGTCATCGACCTGCATCCGCCGTCGATCGACCCCACGCCGATCTTCGAACTCTTTCGCGGCTCGTATGGCACCGAATTACTGACCGCAGCTGTGGCTCATTTCGACCTGTTCACGAAGGTGAATGACGGGCCGCGCACGGTCGAGGCGCTCCGCGCGGAACTCGGGCTGGAGGCTCGTCCGATGCAGGTCCTGCTGACCACTCTGCGAGCCATGAAACTCTTGCGCATTGACGAGGAAGGGCGAGTTCAACTGACCGCGCTGTCTCGCCATCACCTGCCGCAACGCAGTGCGTTCGATGTCGGCGGCTATGTGGGTATGGCGGCGACCAGTCCGGGCGTGGTGGAGATGGTTGAGCGGCTGCGAACGAACCGTCCGCGCGGGCTGGACCTCAACGAAGACGGTGCCGCGTTTATCTACCGGGCGGGGGTGCCGTCCGCGATGGAGCAGTCCGACCTCGCCCGACACTTCACGCTCTCGCTGGCCGGACGAGCCAAGAATGTCGCCCCCGCTCTGGCAGCGCAAGTCGACCTCGGTGATGCGGAACTGCTCGTCGATGTCGGCGGCGGGTCGGGCATCTACAGCATCGCCCTGCTTAAACGCTACTCCCAGCTGCGCGCGATCGTTGTCGATCGGCCTGAAGTGCTGCGCGTCGCGGATGAGTTCCGGCAGCGCTACAACGTGGCTGACCGGCTCGAACTGCGCGAAGGGGACATGTTTCATGATCCCTTGCCGACCGGGGCCGATGCGGTGCTGCTGTCGAACGTCCTGCACGACTGGGACATCCCGGAGTGTCAGCAACTGATCGCCCGCTGTTATGAGGCCCTCAAGCCCGGCGGCCAGCTGTTGATCCACGATGTGTTCCTGAACGACGACTTGGACGGCCCGCTGCCGATCGCCCTGTACTCCGCGGCGCTGTTCACGCTGACCGAGGGACGTGCTTACAGCGCCGCCGAATACCGCAGTTGGATGACCGCCGCCGGGCTTGAGATCGAAGCCCCCCTGCCCCGCCCGACGTTGATCCACTGCGGTGTGCTGAGTGCAACGAAGAGTTCGAATGCCCCCGGGAGAGAGTGGATGAATCCGCCGGTGGTCAAAGGGTTGTGCTGAAACTCTTGAACCGCAAGAACCCGCTTGCCTGCCTTCGCAAGGATTGGATTACTCGAAATGCCAGACATGTTTCGTATTGCTGATATCGACTTTGTGGCAACATCTGCTCGCCTTGTGGCGGGCATTGAAAAGAACGCCTTCTACGACGAATCGATGATGATTTGGGAGGCCGAAATGCGGTGGGGCATTGAGATCGAGGCCACAACGAATGCCCCAGAGTTTTCTGATTGGATTCCGCATCTCTCCGGCACGCTCTTCATCACCTCGCCACATGAGTTCGACGTTTGGCAAGGTCTCGCGCCTCGATCCATCGATTGGATTGAACCGAACGACACGGATGATGTGCCATATGCTCTGCTGTACATTTTCGAACACGAGTCTTTGTACGAATGCAAAGCCGTATGTTACATCAAGGATCGCCAGTTCCGACTGCGACTGAGCGGCAGGTGTGATGTATACTTCGACGAGACGTATGGTGAGTATCTTCCGATTGAAATCGATTTGCCTCTTCAGTTCTTCGGAATCTGGTGTGGGAGAGAGCCTGAAGAGGAGTGCCGCGTAGACCTTGCACAATTCCTCAACAATGAAAACTTCGACTACGTTGAAACCGAACACGGTGTGTCGCTGTTGAAACCTAGATAGCACGGCTCCTCATGCGTACATGAGTGGAACGGCCGTCGTCCCTGATGCTTTCACAATGGCGGAGTGGACTTTCGCTTGCGTCCACACCACGCCGTGCGAAGACTCCGGAATGTGCCACCTGACCGACCGTCCCGTCGGGCGCGAGGGCCGAGGTGTGTCGCCATTTTCTCCGATAAAGAGCGTCCTTTTTCGGAGAAAAAGGCCACAAACGAAGGGTACTTCTCTCACTCCTTGTTCGCCGCCGGACTCGGGGGGCTGACGCCGCCCCGCTCGCCGATCCTAGGGAACTTCGGGAGTCCCCGGTGGCGGAAGGGTGTCTGCGGGGGTCGGTGGAACCGCAGGCTCGGCCTCGCTGCTCAGGCCACTGGACATGGCTCCTCCGCCCGCAGCGGCTGACCCTCCGCCGTGTACTTCCTCGACGGGTTGGTCAGCCCGCGGGAAGCGGTACAAGCTGTCTTCGTCGATGACTTGGCCGAGGACCGAGAAGCGGATGGTGTTCGGGTGGGCGGGTCTGTCGATGACCGGTGGGGCGGGGTTCGACGGATGCCAGGGTTGGGGAGTGCTGAAGTTGCGGGCCTGGTACTGGTATGTCACCGTGGAGGGGTCATCCGGTGGCCAGGGGCCCCTCGGCACATCCACTAACTCCACTCCGCGCGGCTCGGTCAGGCCTTCGCTGTATAGCAGCGGCTGCCTGGCGGGGATGAGAATCTTAGTCTCCGCCAGCAGGTCACGGTCGAAGCCTTGCGGTTCGTAGTGGAACGCTGCGTTGGTCAAAAAGTCGTGAATGCTGAGGGGCCCGGTCTCCTGAAACACTTCGGCGAAGCTAGCGGGGAACGTACCGTGCTTGAGCCGCCAGGACTGAAGCTGGAGGACGAGTCGGGTGGCTGACTCTGAGGACATGGCCAGTTCGAATTGGCCATGATGCCGGACGTTGAAGCGTTGCTCGGGGAGTGAGACGCCTAGCGTCGCGGCACAGACTCGGGTTCGGATGGTCCCGGTCCAGTGATCGAACTCCGATCCCGTTGTGCTGGGCTGTGAGATTTGCGAACCCGCCGACAGCAAGAAGTAGTAGTCGATCAGGCGGCGGACGCGTTCCTTCTCGCCGGTGCGGGCGAGCAGCCATCGGGTGACGGGGGATATATTTGCGACACTCTGGCGATACATATTGTCAGTGCTGATCCCCGTCTCTAGAGAACGGCGAGTATCGGCGTACTGCCGCGCGATGACGGTCATACCTGAGAGTCCAATCTGGTTCGGGGTGAGCTTCGTCAGCACCGCCTCGACACGCTCGGCGGTCTGCTTTGGATGATTGGCCCACTTCCGAATTGCACTGAGGACTACGCGGCGTCCGACCAGAGCATCGACCCACCCATCCTCGTCGCGCGAGGCGTAAGCCAACTTCTCGGTCAATTCATGCCACTTACGAAGATGCTCGAACGCCGCATCGAGGTCGCACGCCTCCTCATCGAGCTTCAGGCTCTCGATCCCCATTTGAAAGGAGTTCGGAGCGTTCCAGAGTCCTGCGGGTTGCACCAGTGAGTTTCGCTTGGTCTCGTCATCCACCAAAGCGTCAAGCTGCGAGGCATGAGAGATCGATGGATCGAATGGGTACTTCCACGAAGAGACCGGATTTCCGAGAGGGCTGGGCTGGCCGTTGCGAATACTTTGCATCACTTCATAGTCCGCGATCACGGGCACTTCATTCGCCCGGAAGTGGAAGTAGCCTTGCAGCCCGATGAACCCCACCAGCAGAACCCACGCGATCTGGCCGAACTTGGATCGCCAACTCGATTGCTCCAGAATTGTTCGCGAGCCGGTCCAGAAAATGCCCAAGCCGATCAGTACGATCGGGACCAAGGCTGTGAAGCCGATTGGGGCATAGGTCTCCATCAGCATCGTGCTCCAGCCGAACCACGGCAGCATCAGCGAGAAGCCAACGATTCCCGCCAGAATGGGCCGCCGGACCCAGGCGGCAGCGAGGACGCCGATGGTGAATGTTCCGAGGAGGAGGACAAGCAGATGACTCCACGGTGAGGGGGCGGACTCCCATTGGATGAAAGGCCCATGTGCGGCCAGCGGTCCGTCTAGTACCACTGCGATTGGGACGGCCTTACCGTGAGGGTCTAATATCCCCCAGACCCGGCCCTGCAACAGCGGCGGAATGAGCATAAGGAGCAGCGTGCCGCCCCAGATGAAGACCTTGCTGAGCATGATCTTCGTCGATGAGACCCCGCGTTCGGTCAGGAACGCCAACGTCCCATGCGACCGATCCGGCAGGAGCGTCAGCAACCCACACACCAGCGCGGCGAACACGATGGCCGAGTAGCTCAGGATGGAATGGCCCGGCATTTCCGGGCGATACCAACCGATCAGGGTCAACAGCACCCAGCCACCCAGCAAGACCGGTAACGCTCGCCGAGCCTCGATCCACAGCAGCGGACCGATGCGCCGCACGGTACGGCTGCGGATGGAGTGCGATTGCTGTAACAGTGGGAGCCACGCGCCCTGCCCGGTCTTGAGCCACTGCGTCCCGACCCACAGAGTGAAACTGCTCCCCACAGCCATCAGCAGAAACCAGAGCATCTCAGCCCACATCGGGGACCGGCCCACTCCGTGATTGATGAACATCATGCCCACCGGGATGGCCAGAATCGTGTAGCTCGCCACGATCCCGAGGACGAACCCTCCCACTGCCAACCCCGCCATACCGAGTAGCGAACCACAACTGCGCAGCGTGAGTGGCAGATCGAACAGTCGCTGTGTGAAGTTCGTCCCGCCCGGAGCGCTCCGTCGCCTGACCCCGGAGACCGCGAAGACGGTGATGATGGCCAGGATCGTCGCCGCACCGAACAACAGCAAAAGTGATTCGCCCCCAGTGATGCTTTCCCGACCATCACTGATCCGCAGCAAGATGATCAGAAGCAGTCCATAGAGCGTGGTCACCACTCCGGTGATCCAGGATGAGTGGAACGTCGTCTGCCACAGCAACGCGATAGT
The DNA here is from genome assembly GCA_031431195.1 of Planctomycetota bacterium. Lineage (GTDB taxonomy): Bacteria > Planctomycetota > Planctomycetia > Planctomycetales > Planctomycetaceae > TH-plancto1. Next base: position 11,161 of record JANPCU010000247.1, read on the forward strand.
GGCGACCGGAGCTGCAGCGTTCACTGCGGTCGATGTTGGCCACCGCAAGAGCATCTGGTCGTCGAGGCGGGAACCGGAGTCGGTCTGCTGATCGGCGACCTCTCCAGCACACCACCGCAGAAGCAGCTTGGCATCCACGGCGAGGACACCCAGCACGATGACCGTATAGATCGAGTAGAAGATGGAATCCGGCAAGTGATAGCCCGCCAGAATCGAGTGAACGATCCCGCCGATGATGATCTCCGTCAGGGCAGCCCCGATCACGGTCCAGAGAACCTTCCGGGTCAGCAATGAGTAGTACAGACCCCACGCCGCAAGACCGACGATCGACAAGGCGAAGACCGATGGATCGCCCATCAGAGATGAGGAGTCCCCGCCATACTTTCCCGCCATCTGCCCGGCGATGAGGGTCGAGAGCATGGCGAACACCAGAAACGCCACCACCGCCAACCCGCCATACAACAGCTTCCCACCGATCAATTGCCGGGGGGTGATCGGGAGCTGTCGCAAGAAGAGGTCGGTCTTCGCCTCCGACTCACCCGCGAACAGCAGCGCACTGGTCGTCATCGCAAAGACGCCGGTCAGCACGAACGCCATCGAGAAGAGATTCACATCGGCATACTCATGCCCCTTGATCCCCCACCAAAACTGGAGCAGGACCAGTTCGCCCGCGATGGCGATCCAGACCAGCTGCTGGGCGCGGAACTCTTTCCAGAGGAGACGCTGGGTGATGATGTTGAACATAGAGACCTCCGAGGGAGGATGAAGATTGAGGTAGGATCGATCCATCGGCGGGAGCGGCACGGCGTTAGCCTGCCGAGGCGTTGAGCCACAACCACGTCGATTCGCTAGCGGAGTCTCGGCAGGCTGACGCCGTGCCGCTCTCGTTGATCGCTATTCGGTCACGTAGTGACTTCGAGTTTCGGACTACGAGCCTCTGGGTGGCTCTCCCGTTTACGGTACTCGCGCAGTAAGAGCAGCAGTAGATCCTCCAGATCTGGCTGCCGGACTTCGGTGATAGTGTTCGTGGCTTGGCAGCGCGAGTGCCACTCGATCTCGTTCAGATCACGCACCAGCCAGACGTGTTCGTGACCCATCGGCAGATGCGCGAGGACCTCGCCGGGGAGGTCGGGAGGCGTGGTCACTCCGGGGGCGAGGATCGCACTGACCTCGCGGGCGGATTGCTTCAGCTCGTCGAGCCGCTCGTGGCAGACCAGCTTTCCATGCAGGAGGATCGCCACACGGTCAGCCACACGTTCGACCTCTTGGACCTGGTGGCTGGAGATGATGACCGTCCGCCCCTCCGCCGCCACATCGACCATGCTTTCGAGGAACTCGCGCCGTACTAGAGGATCGAGTCCGGAGGTCGGCTCATCGAGAATGAGTACGCCGGGTTGGTGGGCCAACGCCAGAGCGAGGGCCACCTTGGACCGGTTCCCCTTCGAGAGATCCTTGATCTTCTGTTTCGCGTTGAGGGTATAGCGATCAAGGAGTTTCTGGTACTGGATCTGGTAGTCCGCTGGGTAGAGACCAGCTGCGAACCAGCCGATCTCTTCGACGGTCATCCAGTCATAGAGGGCGGGTCGCTCGGGGACGTAGCCGACGGTGCGGCGAATATCGAGAGCGTCGAGGCGACTATCGAGACCGCCGATTTTGGCGGTGCCGGAGTCGGGGGAGACGAGCCCGAGAAGGATCTTGAGCGTGGTCGACTTGCCCGCCCCGTTGGCTCCGAGCAAAGCGCACACGCTGCCCGCGGGGACATCTAACGAGACGTTGTCGAGGGCCACGATCGAACCGTACCGCTTTGACACATTTTGCAGAGAAATCGCTGGGGTCATTGCACTGCCTCCTCGTTCAGACGGTTCAGTTCGGAATCACACAGAGAACGCAGCTCAGCCTTCGAGATTCGGTTACGCCACGCCTCTTCGAGAACGGAGCGCAAACTTTCGCGAATCAGCGAGAGTCGCTGATCCCGGCATTTCGCGAGGGCCTCGGGAGCGATGGCGAGTCCGGTGCCGCGCACCTGGACCAGAATGCCCTGCCCCTGCAAGTCGCGGTATGACCGGACGACGGTGTTCGGGTTAACGGCCAGCCGGGCCGCCAGCTCGCGAACTGAGGGGACATGTTCCCCCGGCGTGAGCGACCCGTCGGCGACGGCGATGGTCACCTGCCGAATGATCTGCTCGTAGATGGGGATGCCGTTTTGGGCGTCGATATGCCGCAGCATGGGAGCCTCCGCAGGCGGAGAGGGATTGGTCAGTGGGAAGGGCCAATTGTCGAGACTAGTGAGTCACTGTTACACTATACTAGTACAGTATCATTACAGTCGAATAACGTCAACCGCATTTCGAATGGTTTTTCTGTGATCTAGCTCGAGCGGTTCCGAGTGAGACTTTCCGGCGAGCGGGGCGGTGTCAGCCCCCTGGTTCTGCGGGGTCTCCTCGAAGTCCCATCCGGCTGACGCCGGACGCTCGCCGGAATGTCTCATGACTCTCCGCGCGGAGTATAGAACGGGGCCGAAGCAACATCCCGATTCGATTTTGAACAGCAGTCCGCCAAGGACGCTAAGAAACCTCCCAGGGAATTCGGAGCTTCCCTTGCTCGATGGGTGTGCCTCACAAAAGTCGTCCACTCTCAGAAATTCACGACAGGCGAGTGGGCCTCAAAACATCGTCCGAGATTCACCACCGTTCCCGGTCCCCTCGAAGGAGAAACCTCCATCCAGCTTCCCGGAAGTGTGAAACGCCGAGGGCGCAGAGGACGCAGAGATCAGACTCTCCTTCCGAACTCTGCGTCCTCCGCGCCCTCTGCGTTTTCACTTCGCACGTCCGTCGCGTTCGAGGTGTCCCCTGCGGTTGTTGCGAGTTTCGGGTGAGTATTGGCGTCTGGTTTTGGATGCCAACTTTCCTGACGCACACACTTGCTCGACTGATGACAAGCATCCTCCGATGAATCCCGAAACGGATACGGGATTCGTGGCAATGTCCGTTCATACAGGTGGCTGCCGGGGCGCGACGGGCTGCGATCTGTGGGACCTGATGTGGCGTAAGGTCGGAGCGGACTTACCGGATTGCGAGAAGCGTAGACTCATGCTCCACGGGGCTGGCGACGATGGGGAAGGAGATGGTGAATTCGGTCCCCTGCCCTGGCTGGGAGTGCATCCGGATTTGGCCGTGCTGGGCCTCGACGAGGCGTTTCACCAGATCGAGCCCCAGGCCGTTACCGTGTTTCCCCTTCGTCGAAAAAAACGGCTCCCAGACCTTTTCCTGGATCGCATACGGAATCCCGGTCCCGTTGTCAGCGACGCTCAGATCGATCGTGTCGAGGCCCGTCGACAGATGAATGGCCACCAAGCCATCCGACTGGCCAGCAATCGCATCCATCGCATTCTTAATTAGATTCATCAAGACTTGATGCAACTTCAGCTTATTTCCCAGGATCACCGGATCGCCACGCAGGTCGGCCACGATCGACGACGTGGGAATCGAACGGTTGAATCGCAAGAACGACAACAGTTCGCGAACCACATCCCCCAGACCGACCAACTGCAGGCTGATCTGGGTTCCCTCCTGGCGGACAATGTCCTTGATTTCATTGACCAGCGTGTTTAATCGCTCGTGCGAGTCGCGAGCCAATTGGGCGAGCAGAGTCAGGTTATTTTCGTGGGAATACTCATCTTCAATCAGCTCGATGAGGGGGAGCAAATGCAGCTGGTTCCCCATTTCGTGGGCTATCTCGGCGGTAGCACGTCCGAGGATGGCACACTGCTCACTGAGCAGCAGCCGCTCCATCAGGCTCGTATTCTCCAAAGCCATGTCATGCGCTTCCATCGCGCGATGAATCACCGAGAGCAGTTCGGTCCTTTGCCAGGGTTTGCGGACGAACTGAAAGACTTGCCCCTGGTTAATGGCGTCAATGATCGATTCGGACTCGGAATATCCGGACAGGATGACGCGCTGGATGTGCGGATGCTTCCGCCGGATGAGCGAGAACATCTCCACCCCGGTCATGTCCGGCATCCGCTGATCCGCGATCACGACTGGTATCGGCAACTCTTCGATCAGCTGTAACGCTTCGGCGGCACTCCGGGCGATGTGTATCCGAAAGTCGTCCTCGAATGTGGCGTCAAACACCACCAAGTTAGTATTCTCGTCATCAACGTAAAGGATGTCACGTAGCTCGGTCATGCGAGGCCACCCTTCGCAGCCCGCGAGAGGTACGTGCCGAAGAACAGCACACAATCCGCGACATCCCAGAGACGCCGAGTTGATGATTCTGTCATCGGCGAAGGGAGCCTCTGGATTCCAAAGCAATCTCAATGAGTTATGCGACCCGCACAACAGTTACGAATGTGCCGGAAGGCACTCTGGCTAAAGTGAAGCGGACGAGATTGGCCCCCTCTTTGGGAGCCCCCTCCCCCCCTGGCCGGATGAAAGGCGTTTCGCAACAGTCCACATGGATGAACCGCCCGTGCCCCGCCAGCACTCGCCAGGCCCGCCCCCGCGCCCCTCACCGAGTGCCTCAACCGTCGCAGCTACCCCTCTGAAATCTGTGAAAATCTGTGTAATTTGTGGATCAATACTCTGCATTAGAGAATGCTCGATCCAGAGGGATGTGGTCCACAGATTTCGCAGATTTTCACAGATTA
>JANPCU010000248.1:0-5377 GCA_031431195.1 Planctomycetota bacterium
AGGCGCAGAGGGCGCAGAGACTAATACTCGCCAGCTCCTTCCTCCTCTGGCCCCCTGCGCCTCTGCGTGACACCTTCTGGACGATCAACTTTACGCGGTCGATCGCAGCAAAAGACTTCGGCAGCGACGCCGGTCACCTCCCACTTTCGGAATGGCCGGGAGGCATTGAGGGAGCCACTTCAACAATTCTTTCCAAACTCTACGAATTCCGCCAAGATTCTCCTCTCCCCAGCGAATCCCCTGTTGTTCACGATGCACTTCGCATCGGCCATCTCACACAGGGGATCTCGCCATGTTCGTCACGAAAACGGTCAAAGCCGGTCTCGCCACACTCGGAATCGCCGCCGTCGTCTTTGGCACGCAGGCGTGGAGCTACATCCGCACCGGCGTGAGTAACGTCCAGAACGCGGTCCAATCCGAAGTGCCCATCGCCTTCGAGATCGATCGGGCTCGCAACGAAGTCCAATTGCTGCTTCCGGAGATTCGCAAGTCGCTGCATGTCGTGGCCGAGGAGCAGGTCGAAGTCGAGCACCTCAAGGCGGCCTTGGACACCAAGGGTGCCGCTCTCGCCGAACAACAGCAATCATTGGTCACACTCACAGCTGACCTGAAGTCGGATCGCCAGCACTTCGTGTACGCGGGCAGCAACTACGACCGGGTGGAGTTGGAGAAGGACCTTGCCGAGCGGTTTAGCCGTTTCAAGATTGCCGAAGAGTCGCTCAAGAAGGAACGCGAGATGCTCGTCATGAAGACGCGGGCACTGACCATCCACCGCGACACGCTGGAGAAGATGCTCTCCCAGAAGAAGACGATGGAACTGGAACTCGACCGGTTGCAGGCCCGCCTGCGGACTGTCGAATCGCGGAAGCAGATTTCGAGCCTCTCGATCGATGACTCGAAGCTGGCTCAGGTGAAGTCGATGATTGGTACCATCGACAAGAAGCTTGATGTGGAAGATGCTGTCCTCGATGCGGAAGGAAACTTCTCCGACTTGATCCCCATCACCAAGCCGGCCATTTCGACGGTCGACATCGTGGCTGCGGTCGAAGCTCATCTGAATCCCGATTCGATCACTCCACCCGCTCCTCCGGAAGTGGAACTGGTGAATGCGACACCGACTGACGGCAAGTAGTCGTCAGTCCAACACCACTCCAGGGGCGGGTCGAAAGGCCAGCCCCTGCGGGCATTTTCTGGCGTTGTTGGCCGTCGAGCTTGCTCGACGTGCATGTGTATTGCCAGAGTGTGAATCACGTCGGACCAGTCCGACGGCTCAAGGAATATCTCAATTCACATCCGGAGACTCTCCATGCGATTCACGACGACGATGCTTCTTCTGCTGCTGACGGGCTGTGCCGACAAAGCCCGTCCGCCTGCGCCGGTCGAGTCTCAAGTCGGGAAGAACTGCATCGTCCACTTCCGCCGGGACGCGCTCGGGATGGCCGCTGACCTGCCCTCTCCACCGACAACCGTTGGATATAACGGAGCGGAGATCACCCAAGCCGGTCAGTTGATGGAGGTGGGGGCGGATTGGGTGGTGATCAACCTTCACGGGCGAGAGTTCCACATCTCGCAGGACGCGATCCTATTGATTGAGTTTGGCAGCAACATCACGCAAAGCCCGGGGTTGAGTCAGCCCGTGGAGACTCATCCCGCCGACCATGGAGATCACACACACGCTGAACACCAACATCCTGGAGAACAGCCCACGGGGAATCATGCTCATTGAACTCGAGGCGAGGAACTGGCGGCATGCGCCTTGCCGCTCACCAATGTGCCATTCCAGCCTTGGTCAAAATCATTCACCAGGAGGCATCCCGTGTCACCGACCTTCATCCAGCGATGCTTACTCGCGATCCTCCCAGTCAGTTGGGCAGAGTCGATGGTGGCTGACTCGCGGGCGTGGAGGGCGCACTGTCCGTGTGGCCAAGCCCGGTCGATCTGGGATCTGGGAGGGATTCGGTGGAAGGCGACCGGGAATCCGAAGCGAATGATCCACTGCCCCGATTGCGGTCAGCGGACGTGGCACACAGTGACCAAGGATGTGCTGGGCCACGAGGATGAGGCTGTGCCATGAGTGCCGATTCAGCACGGATCTTGGAGGTTCGTGAAACTTCGATGATCCTGCACGTTCACAATTGCGTTCCCGACTCAAGAGGAGGATCTCGGACACTGCACTTTCCCGCGAACCGTCGGAATGGCACGATAGTCGAGAAGTGACCTCCATCGACAATATCCACAACACGAGAAAGCAATGGACATAAGCATGGGAATCGGCTTGGGAGTGTTTGCCATCGGCGGGCTGTTCAGTCTGCTGTACTTCGCATTCTGGGTGTTCACACTGATCGACTGTATCCAAAATGAGCCGAGCGAGGGCAATACCAAGATCATCTGGATTTTGATCCTCCTGTTTGCTCAGGGCGTCGGCCCGCTGATCTACTTCCTGGTGCGGAGACCAGAGCGGATCTCGCTGTATGGCAAGTGAGGGGGGAGAGCTGTCAGCGTTCAGCCGTCAGCGTTCAGCCAGAGGGGAGAAAGACCATCAACTGCATTTCATCCGACCCCGGAGGGGTCACAGCCATTAGCCGGTGGTTGAGCGCAGCGACACCACCGGAATGCATGCCCGTAGAAAATCCCGAGCTTCCCGGAGGGATGCCAGAGGGCGTATCTCTCGGCGCTGCGTTCGCCTCAACACGGTCTCTACTCTGCCATCCCTCCGGGATGAGGGTCTTGGGTTGGGCCGCCACATCCGGTGGTGTCGCTCCGCTCAACCACCGACTAATGGCTGACATCCCTTCGGGATGATAAACGCCTTCGAATCCACACCATTGATGGATTATCCATCCACGAACAGCCAGTCACTCACGAGAGCTACCCATGAAAACCCCCGTCGCCGTCACACTGATTATCATGGGTGCCCTGCTGGTCATGGTGCCCGTTCAGGCAGACTACATGCATGAGAGGAATGTCGTAGAACTCTTGAGCAAGACGAATGTGACCAGCGTGAACCTCATCAACCCGATGAGCGATGAGTACCGCTTCGGGTGCTGGCTAACGGGCAGCGGGATGATCGCCCTCGCTGTCTTTTTTTCTCTTTTCAAGAACGCCTCCCCACCCACTGAAAACTGATGATTGACCACTCCTCCCGGCTGAACGCTGACTGCTGAAAGCTGACCGCTCATGTCCAAGTTCACCTACACCGCTGAATCCCGTCCGCTCGACGGGTACACCATCAAGCGTCCGCTGCATCGCGGAGGTTTTGGAGAGGTGTACTTTGCCGTCACCGACGGTGGGCGGGACGTGGCGCTGAAGCTGTTGCGGGAGAACGTCGAGGTCGAGCTGCGCGGTGTGCAGCAATGTTTGAACCTGAGCCACCCGAATCTGGTCACGATCTTCGACGTGAAGCAGGACGGCGATGGCGATCACTGGATCATCATGGAGTTTGTGCCGGGCGAGACGCTCGATGAAGCCCTGCGCCGTCATACGGCCCCCCTGCCGATGGAGGAGGTTCTCCGCTGGATGCGCGGGCTCTGTGCGGGGGTCAGCCACTTGCACGAGCGCGGGATCGTGCATCGCGACCTGAAGCCCAGCAACATCTTTGGAGCCGAAGGGACCATCAAGGTCGGCGATATCGGCCTCTCGAAATTCATCACCGCCAGCCGCCGGAGTGCCCACACGGAAAGCGTCGGCACGGTCTACTACATGGCCCCCGAAATCTCGCGAGGCCGCTACGGCAAAGAGGTCGACATCTACGCTCTCGGGATCATCGCCTTCGAGATGGCCACCGGGCAGATCCCCTTCGACGGAGAATCGGCGGGCGAGATCCTGATGAAACATCTCACCCAGCCGCCGAACCTGTCGCTGCTCCCCGAACGGCTCCGCCCCGTCATCAGCAAAGCCCTCGCCAAAGACCCGGCGCGGCGGCAACGATCAACTATGGAATTCTTGCGAGAGTTCGAAGCGGCCGTCGTCGGACGGTCCACCGGACGACGCCCCCAGCTGCTGGCCGAGGTCGCTGGCCCCGCTCGCCGCGAGATCCGCTCCCCCAGATCTCCCCACCCCTCGGAGCCGGGACTCTTCGAGGGATCGAACCTCGCCATCCTTATCGTCGGAGCGGTCCTTTCCGTCCTGATGCCGTTCATCTTCATTCCGCTACTGATCGCGTTCTGCGTCATCACTCAGCAGCGGATCAACCGCGAGCGAGACGCCCGCGGCGAACCGGGCCGATACGCTCGCGCGAGTTCCCTGCGCCCAGTCACCACATCGCGTTCTAGCGACACACGCCCATTCACAGCTGACCTCGCGGGGCAGATTCAAGAGGCGGCGGGCGAGGAGGTCTGGCTCCCGGACCAGCCGCGTCCGACCCTGACCCGCAATCCTGAGACACCGTGGTACGGAGGAATGCCCTGGTACGGTCACGTGTTTCTGCCGCTGTTCTTTGGGGGATTGCTGCTGTTTGCTCTGCGTAGCGGAGGGGGAGGGTCAGTGACCAGCGTCGCTGCCATCGGCGTACTAGCCTTGGCCTTTGTCGCCTTGTCCGTCAAGACGATTCGATTCGGGACCGAGGTGATCTACGGACTCTCCGGGACTCCCCAGCCGCAGCCTCGGGCCGCCATGCAGTTGCCGCTGGTTCCTCTTCGTTCCAAACAAGACCAATTGCACTCGCTGACCACTTCGGCGTTCTTTGCTCCGATTTCAGTGACAGCCCTGACCGGAGCAATCGGCTTGGCGCGTCCCGATTTGCTGGGGCTGAACGGTCTGGGGACTTCGAGTGGCAACCTGTCGCTGGCCACTGTGTTTGTGACAGTCGCGACATTGAGTACCTGGATGATCTCGCTGCTCTCGACGATCGCCGAGGGGCAAGGCTGGGACAAGTGGACCCGCCGGGGAGTCTTCGGTGCGGGCGGACTCGTGGTTGGAGGGGCGGCCTACGCCGTGTGGCAGGCTCTCTTCGCTCCCGGCAGTAGTCTGTTCTCGACTCATGGCCAGGACACCGCCTTCACGCACCTCGGGAGTCATGCACTGATCGCCGACACGGGCTTCCCCACGCTGGCTGGGTTCCTGTGCTTCTTCGGATTGTTCTTCGCGATCATCAACTGGACGAGGCAGACCAATCCGCTGCGTCTGTCCCGGTTCGGGATCTGGCCTCTCATTGCGTCCGTCGTCGTGGCGGGAGCGACCTCACTCGTCTTCGCCTTCCCGACGGGAGTCGCTGTCCTCTGGGCCGGAGTGATCTCCGCCAGCGTCCAGCTGACCTCGCCGGGGTTGGGGAAGCAACGCGAGTGAGAGATTCGTGGGATAGGCTTCCAGCCTGTCATCCGACTCCAGTCGCGTAGGGTGGGACCAGCCGCTCTAGGCGCAGGCCCACCATTCCAAGATC
>JANPCU010000249.1:0-11494 GCA_031431195.1 Planctomycetota bacterium
CAACTTCAAACGTGGTACAAAAACCTCCTCGCCGAGATCGCCGATGAACGCGTTCCCCTCCGCCGCAATCGCCTCAACCCCCGCGTCATCAAACGCGGACGCAACAAATGGCCCAGCAAAAAACCGATCCACTACGGCCTCAGCAAATTGCAGAAAACCTTTGCCGAATCAATACTTATCCACTGAGGAAGCGGTATTGGGCGTGAGCCGGGGTGTTCCAGCCGGACCGTGTCGCGCCGCGATCGAACCCGGAACCGGTGAGATCGCCTCTGAGCAATCCACTCGGGCCAGCGAAAGTTCCCTCGCACGAACACCCCGGCTCACGCCGGGGGCTCGCTGGAACTGCAATCGCTCTCACCCGGATTATTTTTCTCCGTGCCGGAAAACTCGACCGGCCTTCCCTGTTCGTATTCTAGTGCCCGTGCGGAACAACCGTTGTCATTCGCCGCTCATTTCGCAGTGCAGGCATGAGATGTGCCTGCGTGCTTTTATAACTAGGAGAGCTGATGTGAGTTGCGATCACTCAACCATTCGCTCCCTACGACCCGAACTCGGCTGGTCGTTTCAAGTCCGGCGACTCTCTTTACCGATGCTCCCGGTGATCTCCCAAAGTCCGGGCTGGCCGAGGGAGGGGTCAGACGAAGCCATCAGCTTTCAGCCGTCAGCGATCAGCCAGAGTAGTTCTGACTGACCACGGGAGACTGACCTCTGATGAGTCCCGAACCTACGGATGGGGTTTTCATGGCACAGGCGGCTCCCAAAGCGCAGCTGGGATTTCTGGGGGTGGTCAATGTGGCGGGCACCGGTTTTGTCGGTGGCTTGCTCGTGACCAACCAACTGGGTCGACCGCTGGAGTTTCAATGCACAACGCCGGTCAAGCCGAACCGGACGCAGGAGATCCTGTACGGACCGACGCTGACATCGTTCGTCTGTGCCGAGTTGATTGGGAAGACGCTGTTTGAGCGGTTGCAGGTCAAGCCGCAATTGATCGTGTGTGACCAGTTGGAGATGCTAGCCCTGCGATCGGTGATCTCGCTGCCCGTGGCGCTGATTCTGCCGAAGTCGGCCAAGGCCGAAGAGGGGACGATCCGAGCCGGGGCACACCAATTGCGGCTGCATGCCGATTTCGTGGGTGATCTGGAAGTGCTGACAGAGATCGCGAAGTCGTTCCCCGGCGATGCCGATTTGATCGAGCCACTGGAGCGCGTCCGGGAAGCGTTGCAAGAGACGCTCCGCGCGGGAGCGGCGGCATGAGTGGCACGAGCACGCTCGATCAAGCCCAGGGGTTGCAACCCCTGGGCTTGGGTGATGACGCAATCATCACCTGCGCTGCGGCACTGACGCTAAATGCCCCCGGCATCCACATCACCGGGATGAACAGTGCCCTCCAGCGGCCGCCGATGGTGTCGGCAGAGGCGAAGGTGTTGCTGAATGCAGTCGGCTTCGTGCCGAGCTGGCGGCCTTCGTGGGGTAAGGTGAGGACATTCGGCCTGACCTTTCCCGCCGGGATTGAACTCATTCCGGTGAAGCCCGAAGAGCCCGGTCAAGAAGACGCTTCGGCCCTTAAACGCATCGCTCCGGAGAAACCGACCAAGGAAGAAGTCGATGGCGAGACCGCGAAACGCACCAAGATCCGCCCACCGCAGGACGCCCTCTCCGTCCAAGATCGGTTGTTCTTCCTACTCCAGCCGCCGCTTGAGAACTGGCTGAAGGGGCAAGAACTGATCATGCCGTTCGAGCCGTTTCAGTATCAGTACGAAGGAATCGGCTGGCTCTTTTCACAAAAGGCAGCGCTGCTGGCCGATGAGATGGGCCTCGGCAAAACGATGCAGATGATCACTGCCTTGCGGCTCTTGCTGCGGGCGGGGCAAGTGCGGCGGGTGCTGCTCGTTTGTCCGAAGCCGTTGATCCCGAACTGGCAGCGCGAGTTCAAAATGTGGGCCGAAGAGATCCCGGTCACGACGGTCGAGGGAGATGGCCATCGCCGCAACATCACGTGGCGGATGCCGGGGGCGCATGTGCTGCTGGCCAACTATGAGGTCGTCGTTCGCGACTACCAGACGATGATTGCCGAAGCGATCAAGAACGGCCACAACCTCCGCGATGGTCTCGGGCGTCGGACCGAGGTCGAGTGCCAGACGTTCATCGACGGCGAACCCGTGGGGCAGACATTCCTGTCTGCCCAGGGTGATCAGCAGGCAGACAAGAATGTCTGCCCCACCGGACTCTCGCAACCCGAGGCCCCCTGCCCGCTCCCGCAGTTCGATCTGGTGGTCCTTGATGAAGCCCAGCGCACCAAGAACCGCGACTCGCTCACCGCTCGAACCATCCGCAGCATCCCCCGTCGCCGGAGCGTCTGCCTCACCGGAACGCCGATTGAGAACCGGCCCGAGGAGATGTCGTCGCTGTTCGAGTTCATGGGGGTCATCCCGCCCGGTGCCAATCCCGACATCCGCCAGCTCTCTCAACTCAGCAAAGAGTTCATCTTGCGGCGGACCAAAGACCTGGTGATGACGGACCTGCCGCCGCGTCTCGACCGCGATGAGATCATCGAACTCTCGACTGCTCAGCGCGTCGCCTATGACGCTGCGGAAAAGGAGGGGATCATGAAACTCAACGAGATGGGAGATGAACTCTCAATCCAGAACGTCTTCGAACTCGTGTTACGGCTCAAGCAGATCTCCAACTACGACCCGCTCACGCAAGAGTCCTCCAAGCTCGAACGCCTGCAAGCTGACATGGAAGAAATCGCAGCTTCCGGCGGCAAGGCGATCCTCTTCAGTCAGTGGACCAAGACGATCGACTGGCTCGAACAGCGGATGCGTCCGTACGGGTGCCTTGTCTACCATGGCGGGATTCCAACGCCCAAGCGCGAGCCGATCCTCACCAAGTTCAAGAACGATCCCGACTCGCATATCATCCTGATGAGCTACGGCACCGGCGCCGTGGGGCTGAACTTGCAATTCGCCGGGTATGTGTTCCTCTACGACCGCTGGTGGAACCCCGCCGTCGAGGACCAGGCGATCAACCGCGCGCATCGCATTGGCTGTAAGAGTCAGGTGATCGTCAGCAAGTTCATCTGTAAGGACACGATTGAAGAGCGAATCGATAAGGTGCTGAACGAGAAACGCGACATGTTCCGCCGAGTGCTGGGCGAGGGGGATAATACGAACGCCTCATTGAGTCTGAGCGCCGGAGAAATCTTCGGTCTGTTCAACATGAAGGCCCGCACGCCGAAGGGGAACAAGTCGATCCGACCCGCAGCACCGGCTAAGGACGCTGCGTAAGGTGGCTCCGCGCTCCGCTCCGCAAAGCCTTCGCGTCGCGGCTAAGCATCGTCTCAAGCTCCGCTGGGAACGGAGGATAACATGACTCAATGTGGATCTAGCGCGGATTGTCGGTCACGGCGGGGTCTGTCTTAATCAGAGGAATCAACTGGTACACCTCCACGCCATTGGAGTCGGCCCAGACCATGTGGAGTCGGGCTCGCCCTCCTTCGCGTGGCAAAGGGGCGAGTGGTGGTTGGGACTTTCCGTCCACGAGAATGAACTCCACCCCCGTTCCGTGAATGCGGTCCAAGAATTCCAGTGTCACGCCGGGGGAAATCATCTCACCTCGCAGCTGTGTCTCCTCTTCCGGAAAGAACCCGGAGTAGCCGTTCAGCATCGGGACTTTGTGGAACGTCCCGAAGTACATCCAGTTAGTCGTCGGTTCAAAGGCTCCCACATCGGACTCACTGGGCATCGGCAGGCACAACACCGCTCGGCCTGGCGGAGTCTCTTGTTGAATGAAATTGATCCACCCCAGGTGAGGCTTAATGGGAGGCACGGCCCAGACCCGCGTCTTCAGTGGCAGGGTTTCCAACGCCACAAAGAGCGCTGCGATCGCGACAAAGTAACGGAGGGTGAGTCTCACAGCTCTCGTTCGACGCTGGCTCCAAATGGTCAGCAGATGGAGAGCCTGCACCGCCAGCAGCACCGAGATGATTTGCACAAAGACGACGAAGCGGTTGGCACTACGGACCTGCGAGAACCCGGGGATGTAGCGGCTCAACATCTCCCAAATAGAAACGTCGCCCCACTTCAGATTCGTCCCTAGCGAGAGGGCGAATGCCAACCCAGCAGTCAGTGCCAGAAACAGCGTCCACCGCCGTGTCCGTCGTCGCCACAGTCCCAGCACGATCCCCAGCGCCGCCAGTCCGACCTTGATCCAGCCGGGGGACATCGACCAATACGGCCGCGCAGCCATTGGCCCCCACGGGATCACACTCCGCCCGAAGGCGTGGGTGTAGTCACCGGGCTGGACCGACAACTGCGTAATCAGGGCTTGATCTCGAGTGAACTGATGCCCCTTCAGCACCTGATGCACATGAAAGATCATCGGCCCGGCGATCAGCAGTGCGACCACGCACCCGAGACCCCAAGCCTTCCACGTCGACAAGTGGAACCAGCGACGGACCATAATCCACGCCGCCCCCGCCGAGAGGATCGCCGCGAACAGACCATAGTGCATACACATCAGGCTGGTGGCGGCGGCGGCCAGACCCAACTCGACGCCGTGTCTGAGCGTCGACTCGCGCGAGAGCTTCACGAACGCCATCCACACCCACAAGATGCCCCACACCGGCACCAGCTGAATCACATCGCGCTGCCATTGCAGGATCGGAAGCAGGATCATGGCCACTCCGCCGCTGCGAGCCAGCATCCGCCCGACACCTTGCAGCCGCAGCAACCGCTCGGTCAGCACCGCGTTGAGCAGAAACGCCACCCAGTAATAGATGTTGTAAGCCAACACCCGCGACCCGGTCAGCCAGATCACCGGGGCGACCATCAGCGTGGTCGGCTGCGGCTCGGAGAAGGCGAACGTGTTCGTGATGGGATGGAAGATCGGGGAGTGCCAGTACCCCCGAAAGGCGTGGAGTGCCTGGTCCGCGTTCCACCAGATCGTCCAGAGATTAAACATCGGCACGACCGACGAGTCGATCGGTCCCAGCGGAAGCGTCGACAGCGGAGAGCGAGCCAATGGCCAACTCGCGACCAGAATGACGACAACGTAAATCAACCACGCTGACCAGGGAGAACGCCAGATCCTCGCAACGGTTGGACGAAACTCGCTGCTCACGGTTGGGCCATTATCGTAAAGGGACTGCGGAACAGAACCTCGTCATCTCCATCGACTGTGCGATTCGTGTCAGACATCATTGGTGCCCTCCTGACACCCTGACACCCTCTGTCTCCCACGCGAAGACGCACTCACGACGGAACATGGGCGATGGCCGTCTGCATGGCCTGCATCACCAGCGTCTGTGCTGCCGCGATCGGCCCGGCCAGCATCGCGCCCGACGCCAGCTTGTGCCCGCCGCCGCCAAACTGTTCAGCCACCTGGGCGACATCCAGACCGGTCCGGCTGCGAAAGCTGACTTTCACCTGTCCAGACTTCTGCTCGACCAGGATCACCGCACACCGCGTCCCCTCAATGGTCAGGCAATCATTGACAAGGTCTTCCGTATCGGACGGATGTGCCCCGGTCTCGTCAAAGTCCTTTTGGAACACTGAGGTCATCCCCATGGCCCCGCCGAACTCGACCGTCACGCGGGCCAGGACTCGCCCATGCAGTTTCAGGCGGGACAGCGATGACTTCTCATACAGTTCGCGGTAGATCCGATGCGGCTCCACGCCCAGGCTCACCAGCCAGGCCGCCCGCTTCAAAGTCCGCTCCTCGACATTCGGGAACCGAAACCAGCCGGTATCCGTCGCGATCGCCGCAAAGAGGGCGCTCGCTTGTTCCACGGTCGGCGTCACGCCGAGTGCATCCGCCAGTTCGCACACCAAAATCCCCGCAGCCGAGGCTGTCGTGTCCTTGAATAGCTCGGCTCCGAGATGGTCGGAACTGATGTGATGGTCGACGACGACCTTCTTGGCCTGGGTGGTCTCCAGAGTCTTGCGCAGATCCGTCAGCTGTTGCCACGCGCTGGTGTCGACAATCAGATGGACATCCGTGTCGCAGGCTTGCTCGGTCGTGACTCCCTCGCCGATTTTCTGAATGCGTGAGGTCGGGTCGAGAAACGCCAAGTGTGCGGGGGAGGCTGACGGATTGATGATCCGCACGTCTTTCCCCAACTGTTCGAGGAGACCGCACAGCCCCATTTCCGAGCCAATGGCGTCGGCATCGGGCCGCACATGACTGGAGATTACGAACCGCTGGTGCGAATGGATGATGTCGACAAGAGGTTGCCAGTCAATCGGCATGGGCGGCCTAGCTTCTGTGCGGAATTCGGGGACAAGATCATTGTGTCGATCACAGAGTCGATTGTCATCCCGGCGGGGGATGCGGCCACGAATAAATGTGTGTGTGTCAAAACAATAATTCGCGCGGGGAGAAATTAGACAATTCGTTGGACGGACGGACGAGGACGTCCGTGTAGAGGATACCGATGAACGAAGGATGAGGACATCCGTCGTACGCCTCAATCTCGCCTGTGTCAAGTATAGTTTGGCATGCATCACGGTGTTACGCAGGCACAGAACGACGAAGTGACTGGACCGTGAGAAGCGTTGAAATCAAGACACTCGTCGTGATTTTATGACCGACGGATTTGTTAGATATCTCCGTGTCTCCTGAGTGGAGTTCAGCGGAATGACTGAGGCAAACACGGCCACAGCCCGTCGGTGCCGACCGTTGGGTTTTCAAATCTCCCAATGAACAAGGAGCATGTCGAGGTCTCCCTCCACATGCTCCCCGTCGAGTTTCCGCAGGCCACCGCTGGATGCAGTCGAGCCATGATTCGTCGTCGAGAGAGAGTCTACACGTTCACCGTGTCGTAGGTTTGGGACGGCTGGGCCACCTTGCGGTAGCCGATATCGCGGATGACTTCGAGGACTTCGCTCCAGGTCGGGAACTGGCGACCGCTGCGACGCTTGTAGTCGTCCATGGCCTTCATGAACTCGACTTCATCGGGGCGGTAATCGCGCTCACAAGTTGTCGGGTCAATCTGACGGCGGCGTTCGACTTTACGTCGCTCGGGACCAGAAAAGTTTTGTTCTTCGGGGACTTGGGGAACGCGTCGTTCTTTCGCTGTCTGGCGGCGACTGACGATCAATTCACTCGGGGCTTCCAAGGTTCTGGTAGCCATGAACACACACACCTTTCGGGGGAAAAAGGGAGAACTGAATCGGCCAAGTCTCGGCTCCCTCGTGGGACTTGAGGCGATACGGAATCAATCCGTCATAAGTAGTATGAGTTCTGTTCTCCGATCAGGCGGAGTTTGAGTATCGACACACCTGAAAAAGGAGCGTGAGGCGATTCGTTTGTAGCGATTGTTCAGGTTTCGTAGTCCTTGATCGTTAGGGCGACCCGACGGCGTATGGTTTCCCATTCCTGTGGCGTTTATTCGACACCAATCCGCCAGGTCAGCCCAGATTGACCTAGGTTGAGGGAAGCCTTGCTGTGTGCCGATCCCCTCTTTACCTGAATCTGAGTCATGGCCCTCTCCACAATCCGACTGCCCCAGAACGGAAGCACCAACCGCGTCGAGACGGGCTGGTGCCTGACCGGTTGCTTGCCTCCCGCTCGCACGCTGTCGTCGATCATTATTGACACCGAATCGTTTGTGATTGGCCGGCGACCGGGCGTCAATATGCAGGTGTCCTCCGTGCGTGTCTCGGGACGCCACGCCGAGATTCTGCGTGTGGGCGATCACCTGTTCATCCGCGACCTGGGCAGTACCAACGGCACCTTCGTCAACCGCCGCCGCGTTCGGCAACCGACCCCGATTGGCGATGGCGACCATATCGAGATCGCAGATCTGGAGTTCCGACTGGAGTTCCACAAGTCGCAAAGCGACTCGACGTACAACATGAAAAAGACCACTGCATGCGTGGAGACGATGGAGTCTGACTGGGTGCTCAGCCAGTTCGAACGACTGATTCGGGAACGCGCGGTCACTCCGTACTTTCAGCCACTCATCTCGCTGCGGGACAACTCGATCCTGGGTTACGAAGCCCTGGCCCGCAGCACCGTACCTGGTCTGGAGAATCCGGGACTGATGTTCCAGACGGCCAAGATGGTCAGCCGCGAAGTCGAGCTCTCCATCATCTGTCGTCAACGGGCGATGGAGGGGGCCACAAAGCTGGCGGTGGGGTCCAGGATCTTCTTGAACACTCATCCCCTGGAATCTCCGAGTGTCGATTTGATTCCGTCGATCCAGCTGCTTCAGAAGCAGTACCCGCACGTTCCCATTGTGGTGGAGATCCATGAGGGAGCTGTCCACGATGAATACACGATGAGCGAAACCGCCAAGGCGATTCGGGATCTAGGAGCCGAACTGGCCTACGACGACTTCGGTGCGGGACAGGCCCGCTTGGTCGAACTGGTCAAGATCCCACCGAACTATCTGAAGTTCGATATGTGTCTGATTCGGAACATCGACAAGGCCGATGCCCAGCAACGGCGCATGCTCAAAATGCTGGTCGACATGGCGAATGACATTCCGACGATCACCTTGGCCGAGGGGATTGAGACCGCAGCGGAGGCCGAAGCCTGCCGCGATCTGGGATTCCATCTGGCTCAGGGGTACTACTTCGGCAAACCGATGACAGCTGAGAACGCCGTCCTCACAGCCGATACGCAGCGAGCGATGCGGGCTGTGCAATAGGTTGACCGATGGCTGGCCATTCCGAATGCGAAATGAGTCCGCGACTCGCATGCTGACTGTCAGTGATGATTTCGAAGAATCGGGGCCGCAAGAAACTCAAGAAACGCAAAAGGGGGAGACTCTGCCTTTTTGCGTTTCTTGAGTTTCTTGCGGCCTATCCTCCAAGCTCCGCCGCGTCGCCAGCCAAATCGCCTCTGATTTCGGGGATCTCGGCGATTTGCCGCTCCCACATGCAGGGGAATACTTCTACGAAACCCCCGATTGCTGGCGGTTCTGGCCCCGCTGCTGCACAATAGCGGCTCGTGAATCGCAGTTCCGCGATTCCGTGGTCACTGCCCCCTCATCCGGGGCCTTTCGGTCGAGACCTTCATGCCGCCACGCCAGTCCCCGATCGGGTTCCTGCTGTTTGCAGTTTACCTGGCACTCTACCTTGGGTTCGTCATCATCAATGCCTTCTGGCCGCAGATGATGAAGTCGACGCCGATCGCGGGCGTGAACTTGGCCGTGCTTTACGGATTCGGGTTGATCGTCACCGCGATCATCATGGCGTTCTTGTACGGCTTCGTCGGCAACACCGCCGGAGATGCCGACGATCCGAAGTAGGATGGGCACTCTTGCCCGTCCCCGAGCGACGTACAGCCACCCAGAACTGCCCCGATGGGCAGCGCAGAACCGTGCCCTACCGAGAACGTCGAATGACGGAAGGGACGGGCAGGATTGCCCATCCTACTCCCCACTGCCTACTCCCCCCTATGCTCTACGAACCCTCAACACTCGCCGTCGTCATTTTCTGCCTCTTCGTCGGCGTGACGCTCGGCCTCAGCTTCTGGCTCGGTCGCAAGGCGAAGTCGGCCCAGAGCTACTTCGCTGCCCACGGGGAGATCCCGTGGTTCGTCAACGGGGTCGCCTTCGCCGGGGACTATCTGTCAGCTGCGTCGTTCCTGGGCATCTGCGGGATGATCGCGTTCTACGGGTACGACGGGTTCCTCTACTCGATTGGGTATCTGGCGGGGTGGATTGTGGCTCTGTTCGTGATTGCGGAGCCGATGAAGCGGCTCGGCAAGTTCACCTTCGCCGATGCCCTCGACGCCAAGTTCAACTCCCCCGGCATCAAGATCGCCGCCGGGATCAGCACGCTGGTCATCAGTCTGTTCTACCTGATCCCTCAAATGGTCGGAGCCGGGGCACTCATCAAACCGCTGCTCGGGTTCGACCACGCCACGGGCGTCATCATCGTCGGTGTCGTGGTGATGCTGATCGTCGTCACCGCCGGGATGGTGAGCACGACCTGGGTGCAGTTCATCAAGGGGACGCTGCTGGTGGTGCTGTGTGGAATCATGGTCGCGATGATTCTGTTACGAGGACATAGAACAGATGTGGCGTCAACCCAAGACGGTTCAGTTGTGCCGAGTGTTGCCGCTCGACAATCTGCAGGAATATTTGTACACGACGTATGGTTCCGTGGAGAAAAGGGAGCTCTCGCGGGGATCAAAGGACCGATTAACTACGACAAACTCGAAGGAATTACGCCTGAAAGCGAAACATGGGCAAGTCGCCACTACTATCGTTGTCCAGCAATTAATGAAGAGGGCGTGCTTGTCATTCGAAAGTCTCCGCATAGGAGCGGTCAAGTGGAACTATGTCAGATGGTCAAAACCGTCAATGGAGTGAAGCTGATCAATGGCAGGCCTCAAAAGAAGGGAGAGGTCGATTTTCGACGAGTCGGGCAGATTGCCGGGTTACCACAAGGAGGAACTGAGACAGGTCCGCTCGGGCCTTTGAGTTACCTCTCGACTCTCCAGGACAGCGAAGTGATCGTGACAGCCACTGAAAAGTTCAAGGACGATGATGGTATCGAGGTCACAATCTACTACCCCAAGATCGTCAAGGGTTCCGACCTGATGGTCCCCGGCGGCAGCCCGACTTTCTCGGGGATCAAGTCTGCATACCCGACGGACAACGATCCAGACAAGATTAAGTCCTGGCTCATCGACAAGCTCGACTTCATCTCCCTGATGCTCGCCCTCTTCTGCGGCACCGCGTCGCTGCCGCATATTCTGATCCGCTACTACACCGTGAAGGACCAGAGGGCAGCTCGGCTCAGCACCATCGTCGGGATCGCGAGTATCGGAGTCTTCTATATCCTGACCCTCTACATCGGGCTCGCGGCGATGACGAGCCTCGTCCTCGACCCCAGCAACACCAACATGGCTGCCCCGCTCCTCGCCCGCAGCTTCGGCGAGTGGATGTTCGCAGCTGTCTCGGCTGTCGCGTTCACCACAGTCCTCGGGACGGTCAGTGGGCTGATTCTGGCGGCCAGTGGAGCGGTCGCTCACGACCTGATGTCGCATGGGTTCGGAGTGAAGCTCGATGATAGCGGCAAGGTGCGAGTGGCGAAAATCTCAGCGGTCGTGGTCGGTGTAATCGCGATCGGGCTGGGGATCGTCTTCGAGAAGTTCAACGTGACGTTCCTCGTCGGCTGGGCCTTCAATATCGCGGCCTCGGCGAATCTGCCCTCACTGATCATGCTCCTTTTCTGGAAGAAAACGACCAAGCAAGGGATCATCGCCGCGATCACTGTCGGGCTGGTCTCCTCACTGGGCTGGGTGCTGCTCAGCAAGGAGGCATTCAAGGATCTGTACGGACTGGCCGCATCGCAGGCGATTGCCCCCTTCAGCCAGCCGGGGATCGTCACGATCCCGCTGGGATTCATGACTCTGATCCTGGTGTCGCTACTGACCCAGCGGCCCGAGCAGTCGAAGACTGCCTGACCGTGGGGCACGTTTTTTACGTGCCTGTGTTGTGTCGCCATTTTATACGAATAATGACGTCCATTTTAGG
>JANPCU010000250.1:0-18638 GCA_031431195.1 Planctomycetota bacterium
CACTGATCCAGTTTTCGTTCATGGCTGACACAGCTCGTCGAGGTTCAGGAATGCCCCCGCTCCACAGTTCTCGATGATCCAGTTCCATCCCTCTGGAGTGATCGAGACTTTTCGCACTCGATCCCGGCTGTCGTCGACGTGTCGCCGGAGCAGGCACAGCGTTTCCAGGAGGCGGACGAGTCGCGACCAACGGGCACGGTTCCGGTCATTGGGGGGCACGTCCAGCCAGGTGGCGGGAGAGTAGGGAACGGGCCGATTCGGTCCCTTGGCAGTCCTGGCGATTGAAGTCAGAAGCGGGAACGCCAATGGTTCTCGTTTCATCACATTTGCGACTGTCACAGGAATTCCTTCGTAACCGGTTGGCGGTAGGTCGTTTACCGTGAATCGGGGAAAAACTCCCACGGAAAGAAACTTTGCCTATGACCACCACGGTTCCCTCTGGCATCACCTGCGCCTCTGGCCGGGGGAGTACCTACAGACGTAGGCTGATGTCGCGTTGTGGGCCACCCGTTGACCACCAGTCGCGTCTGTTCGGTGATCGGACAACCGTTCGTCACTCGAACCTGATCGCCACAGGCGCGAACGTGGGCGACGTGACGGCCTCACGTAGTTCTTTGCTGGAACTGACCGCACCAGTCGCTGCTCAACACCTTGGGGAACTCGCCAAAGCATCGAAAGGTATCACCATTGCGTTCGATCTCCGGTCCCAGCGCCGGTGGATTGAAGTGACATTCGCCTTCGACGCACCCACCATGCCAATCGGCTTCGGTCAGTTCACTGACATCTTTGCCTTCGATGTGAAAGAAGTCGCAGTCGAAACAGCAGCGTTGCATGTGTGTATCCTGATGGGACGTGGGTCAGACCTTTTCACCTTTTCTCCACTGATCACGCGCGCCGGAACGCGGGCATTGGGAAAATCCGTCTGAGAGAGAGGTACATGTTGAAAAGGAGAAAAGGGGGGTAAGAACTCTTTTCTCTATTCCTACTCCTTGATTCTCCGGGACTTACGGCAACGACCTTTTCTCCATTCGCGGTCTGGCGAGAAGACCTTTTCACCAAGGAGAAAAGCTGTCCGATCAACGTTCGTCTGCGCATCGGTTTTGGAGAAAAGGTTCTCTGCGCGCAGAGAAGTCGCTTACTCAGCACTGTCTGATGCCGCCGTTTGGAGTCGGTACACGAAGCCAGGTCGCCCGGAAGACTTAACCATATTGACCTCGATCAGACGCTGATCGACGAGCGCCTCGCGAATCGCGTCGTGATCGCGTGGCGGCCATCTGTGCTTCCGAGTGATCAGGTGATATGGCATCCACTCGTAACCGTGCTGTTTACTCCAAGTGGTCAGCGTTATCACGACCGCCTGACACTTCATCTCGAACTCGCTCTCGTGGAACAGCTGTCCGAGCATATAGATCGTGCGGAGTATCGTGTGGCGAATGAACGTGCTGGCCCAGGTCACAGCGGGGAGTTCGATGATGGGACTCGTTCCGTAGCTGGAGCAGGCGTAGAGCAGCGACAGCTGCGTCGCCTTCTCGACGGCGCGGGCCCAAATGGCCATGACGGGTTCGTTCCCCGATTTGGAGGCATTGCGATATGCCGAGTCGCACTCGTCGGCAAATGCCACCATCGCACGATGGGCCTCGTCGGTGAATGGTGCGACCAGCGGAATGGCTTTAGTCGATGATTGGTCGCTCAAGTTGCCCCAGTCCGGGGGATGAAACTCCGACCACGCCTTCGCGACATCCACGATGTGATCGGGAGGATCACTCCAGACTGCCGCATTCTGTCGTTGGCCGCGTTCCCCAGCCTCGATGGTGATCAAACGAGCCAGCAATCCTTTATTGAGCATCTTCCCCGACAGAGATGCGTAGAACTCACTGGGTGTTGTCGTGCCGAACAGAACGAGATGCGGTTGATTGATCAGACCGCTCTCTTGTCCCGCCTTGTCGCGGATGGGCCGCCAACCTCCCGCCTCGCCAAAGAGTTCCAGAAGAATGCTGAACTGATTGCGATAGCGGGCTTCCTTGTTGTCTCGCATGTTCTCGAAGAGGGTGTCGATCTCATCGTCTTGCTTGAGTACGATCGGATGCCGGATGAGCCGATCCTCGATCCCTTCGCCGCTGGATGACTTCCCACCCAGCTTTCGAGCTTCGCCCGCATTCAGCAAGACGCTGGCATTCACCTTGCGTGGTCCATCCTTGCCGACGCCAGAACTCGCGAGCGCGAGAATCTGCACGTTGGTCCGGACGTTGCCCGGTTCGGTGACTTTGCGTCCGGTAAGTGCCCCCAGGAGAGCAACGGCACCGACGAAGGCCAGCGGGCGATTCGGGTACTTCACCGACTGGAGTGTGAACTGCATGACGTCGTCGACGAACCCTGGCATGTGAAGCAGGCTGTCAGGGATCGGCCCCGGATCGCTGATGGATGGCGGTTCATGAACAGTGGCAACCTCGACTCGGTGCGTGGGCTTCGTGACCTCAGCTGCTTGTCCCACCAGTGCCGAGATGTCGACGGAGGTGTCTTCCGGTACTGGTTCGCGTTCCTGATCGCGAAGCCAGCCGTGGGGGCGGTTGTGCGGTTTGGCTGCGGCGTCTTCGACTTTGTGTCGCAGTTCCTTTTCCGACCAAGGTGGTTCACAGCGCGGGTTGTATTCTTGCAGGAGCAGAGCTAGTGCCAACTCCGGGTCGAGGCCGAACCCGTGGACGAGGGCGGTCGCAGCTGTGTAGGTCGCGGGGTGGCCGCCCTGGCCGCTGATCGCGGGGGGCAGCTTGGCGAGGTAGGCCAGTGCTCGACGTTCGAGGTCAACGGGCGACGCGACGCGACTGGTGGCGTTGGGGACGCGAACGGATTCCGGCTTGGCGGGCAGCGTTCCGTAACGCAGTTCGACCACGCGCGTAGCGAGCGCCTCGACACACGCAGCCAGCATGGGGGCCGAGACTGTGGCCGGTTCGGCGGCCAGGATCTCGTACGGTTCCCGATCGTCCGGATGGATACTCGGGCCGACGACTGTTTGAACTCCGGTCGAGCGGAACTCAGCGATCATCTTGTGGGTGACCGGATCGGTATGTTTCTTCGTCACTGCTCCGGTCGCGTAATACCAGTAGTGCGAACGGGGCTTGCTGGGCCGACCGGTCACCGCTGGAGTCGGCGGCAGGTACCGCTCCGCGATCTCGATCGCTTCCGGGCAGTCGAGATCGACATCCACCAGCCAGCCGGATGGTTCACCCAGGATGAGGCCGATGTTGGCAGGCTGGTCGAAGTAGGCGGGGAGGTCGGCTTCGGTCAGCGCCATCTGACCCCAGTCGCGGATCACGGCCCCCTTCTGCTTGAACGGGATCGGCACGACGCGCCAGCCCCGGCGCACGTACTCGCGAGCGGCTTCGAGTGGGATGGCTGGCGTGAGTTCGACCGTCACAGTGTTTCCTGCTCCTGGGTCTCTGTGGCGCTGATGATCAACTGGTACGCTGCACCGGGCGGCGGGCGGTCATCGATTAACTTTGACAGCGACTGAGCGTCCAGCAGAATTCCGAGACACGCTCGGGCGTGGGCCAGATGCGAGACTCCGCTCTCTGGGTCATCGTCCTGCCCATCGAGCCATTGCGCCAGATGCCGCTTCGCAGCGGCGATGTAGACGGTGGCCCGGATCGGTGCGGTCCGCCAGTTGTAGGGACCGTACTTGCGGGCTCCCAGACCCATGACGACTGCTTCCAGGATCTCCGCTGATGGCGGGATCAGATGCAGCGGGGGTTTGTGGGCAGAAGCCCGATCCTTCGGGTTCTGGTCGCTGGCCTCGGGATCGTAGAGGCGGGGGAGATCGTGTTCGGTCATCAACGTGAGATCCTCCAGAGAGGGAAGGGCAGCCACGACGTCCCACCAGGAGGCCGAACAGGCGGCCTCCCAGCAGTCCTGGCATAGCCCCTGGCGACTGCCAATAGAGTCAGCGTCATCGCAGGGGCGGTTGAGGCACAGCAAACAAATCATCCAAACACCTGCCAGTTAAGGACGGCCCGCACGCAGTCTTCGGGGGAAGCTGAGCTGGGGCGGATGACGGGGATGTCGAGGCTGTTGGCAAACCTGGCTTCCTTCGTCGCGCCAACCGAGTAGCCGGGGACGCGGAGGACGGCGTCGCAGCGGGCGAGCAGCTCGCGGTCGTAGTCGAGCCACTCTTCGTATGGCTTCGGCGACACGATGTCCCACAGCATCGTCAGGTGCGGGACCAGCGGGGTGAACCCAGCCTGGAGTAAGGCATCGGCGATGCGAATCGCGTGCTTCGTGTTGGCCACCGGATCAGGTTCCGAGTATGCGGCTGCAATGTAGATCAGCGGGACCACGGTCTGAGTGGTCGTCTTCTTGATCCGGACTTCCACAGATTGCACTCGGGTCAGAGTCGTCAGCATCAGGTTCTCCAAAGAGGGTGGCGTACAGGGGGGCGTAGTGGGCTTCGCGGGCCAGCAGATAGCGGGCTCGCATGACTTTCAGTGAGTCGTGGTTGACGGGGTTGTGGACGGCCGAGTGCAGAACCTCGAATCGGTGGGGCGTATCGTCATCGGGGACGAAGCCCCACGCTCGGACATCGACAGCGTTTTCGAGTGTGCCACCGGCGAACGGGATCACGGGGCTGTAGGCGACGGAGAGGTCGATCATCGCCAGCAGTTCAGGCGTGATCCCTTCCTCGGCCAGTTGGTCGTCAACGAGTTTGGTCAGGGCAGCGAGTAGGCTCATGGGGACTCCGACGGATGAAGAAGGAAGGATGAAGGATGAATACGGAGGGATGCAGGCAGCGGGATGAGGGATGGAATCGGCGGAAGTATTTCATCCTTCCACCTTCATCCTTCCTCATCACCGGCTGCGGAGCAGTCAGGGTTTGAAGTAGGCTTGTTTGCCTCCGATGACGCCGCCGCAGCCGATTGCCGCCGGAAAGTCCTCTAAAAAGAATCCCTATTAGACAGAATCGGAAAGCACCAGATGTAGATCGCGAGAGATCATCAAACGAGTTACCATGCGGAACGTGTTCGAGACTATCGAACCGTAATTCATGGACGACATCACATTCGAGGAAGAAACGATGGCCGATGATTCCTTCTTTGATGACCAAGTGGTCGAACTCGACGAGACTGGCTTATCCGAGGAAATCGAGTCGAAGATTGTCGCGATCGTCGAGTCACTCGTCCCGCCCGCCGATCGCAGCACAGCTGATGTCAAAGAGCTATCTTTCGACCGCGAGGCGCTGGTCGCCTCGGTGCGGGTTGCGGTCAAGGTGAAGAACAGTTCGAGCGCTGGGATTCCAGGAATCGGAGTTGGGCCCTTCAGCTTTCCGAGCGAGGTCTCGCTCAAATACAACTTAAAAACGAAGGAGACATCGGACGAGACGCTGACCATCAAAACCCCCTCAGACTTTCCCGATATCAAGCTCGATGTCGAGACCTTGAAGGAGATCATGGACGGGAATTGGTCCAAGGCTCTGGAACTGATCCCCAACGGAGGAGTAGTCGAGCGCCAGATCAAATCGAACTACGACGACCTCAAGCGCGAATACGAGACAAAGCACGGTCCCCAGAATGTCTACTTCGCTTCAGTCCGGTTTGTGCGTTGGGCAGGTCTTGGAACCGTCGCGCGCTGGGTCGCCCAAGCGATTGCGTCGGGGGGAGCGGCGTCTGCGGCGATCATGGAGGAGGCGAAACGCGAGGCCCTGCGCGAGTTGAACTTGGTGGTGCAGTTTCTGCTCTCTCGGGCGCAGGCGTTCGGGGCCGCCACAGCCGAAGAATTAGCGACATCGATCCTGTCCGGCGGCAAGCCTGCCTGGCCGAACGGTGAGTTTCCCCAGATCGCTTTTCGGTTCCAGAAAGTCACCTATAGTTCGCGGCTCAAAGTGGCCGGAAAACAGGTCGGCGGCGAATTCGCGGAAAACGATCATGCCGCCTTTGTGCTCATCTGGATCGGCCCCAACGGGTCGACGCAGGCAGCGGAGCCGTTTGATCCGGCGAACTTTCCAGTCAAGGACGAGTCCCCCGATCCTCCCGGTGGCACGGGAGCAGGGGGCACGCAGACGCTTCCCTTGCCAGACGATCAAGGTGCTGTCAACGACAATGGCAGTTTTCAGCTCACGTTGAAGAACAACACGGCCCGTGCGCTGCGCGTCAAAACGGTCCGCTTCTCCGATCAGGAACCGCAAGTCTTCTCGATCGATTTGCAGGCTGGCCTCACGTCCGCCGCGATCACGTTTCTGGGAGGCAGCACGCGCGGTCTGGCCGGGTGGTCGCTGCCTGACGGCAAGTTGACATCGCTCCAGGCAGAACCCATCTACCAGTCCCGGCAGATCGCGATCAGCGATCGTGCCGGTCTGCCCGTCCCTGAGGATCTCGGATCTATCAACACGCAACAGCAATTCACCGTACAATTCCGGAACGAATCTCAACGAAGTGTTCGGCTGAAGACTGTGCGGCTCATCAACGTCGATCCGGTCGTGTTTCCCGTCGATCTTCCTCCCGGTGGCCAGAGTCCCCTCGGTCTCTTCTTTGGCGGCAGTACGCGAATGTTTGCTGTCTGGTCGCTGACCGATGGCAAGTTACTCCTCCTCGAACCGCTCCCGATCTATCAGTCAAGGTGCGTCGTTTACAAGGAACTCGTGGAGGTGCTGGGGAACGGTACGGTCGTCAACCGACCGATTTTGGCCTTGTTGCCGCTTGAATAGACCGCTGGAGGCATCCGCCTACAGACATCTCACCAGTTAGCCAGTGGTCTGAGAAGGACTCTTCGCCAGGAGGAGCTTGCGGGGGTTCTTCCGCTTGTTTGTTATGTTCATGTAGCCCCGATACCGCGCACTCGAGGGACGGTAACAGGCCCTGAGACACAACAGTTGGTCGTCGACGGGTTTGGTCAGGGCATCGAGCAGGCTCATGGTTCTCCTGTTCACAGAGTGAGAGTTAGCGGCTGCGGAGCAGCCAGGGTTCGAAGTAGGCCTGTTTGCCGCCGGTCACCACGCCACAGCCCAGGATCGGTTTGTGAGCAAATCGGCGGCCGTAGTCGAACTGCAGGCGCGAAGCGTCGATGCCGCAGCCGACCGAGAGGCCGAACACGCGGAACTCGGGATTGGCCCACCAGCGGACTCCGGCCTGGCTGTGGAAGTGGCCGATGACGGTCGAGCGGAAGTTGTCTTTGGCTTGTTGGTATGCGGCGTCTTGATTGGCTCGTCCGCTGTCGCCATGCGAGTAGATCACGCCATCGATGATCAGCTTTGCAAACCGGGGATGGATCGACCAACCGACGTTCCACATGTCGGCGTAGTCTTTCAGCAGTTCAGGAGGCAGCCCGGCAGTGACTGCTTGCCGTTCGGTGAGGGCATCGTGATTGCCGATCAACCAGTCGGCCTTCGGGAACGCTTTGGTGAGTGTGGCCACCTGCCGCCGGGCCTTGGCGTACTCCAGCGAGGCGTTCCGCAAAGATGGACTCTTCTCGTGATACGAGATCGAGGCCCAGTCGACGAGATCGCCGATGTGGACCACGCGCGTGACCGAGTAGCTGTCAGCCACCCGCTTCAGGAAGTCGACATAGCCGGTCCGCATGCCAGGGCAATGGGTGTCGCCGATGATCAGCACGCGAGCCAATGGACTACCCCTTCAGTTGAGTGCGATTCCGTAAGACGATCTCGCGCCAGCGAGGTCGCTTGGCGTACCACCGTTCCTCGTCGATGCCATAGACCTTGCGGACCGCCTCGGAGAGCAGTGCCTTCTGTTCGTCTGTGGTCGCGAGGTTGAACTCGACAGCAGTGCGAACGCCGCATTCGTGAGCGTCGCCACCAAACCTCAACGAGGCTCCGCAGAACGAGCACTCTTGAACACTCATAGTCCAGCGATTGGGCATCGCACCATCTCTTGTAAGAAGGGATGCCCGGCGGGTGCGTTACAGCACTTTCCCCAGCAGGCTCAGGTCCATCGCACCGATCGCTTCGCAGGCGATCACGTGTTCGTAGATCAACACATGCTCGTGGTTCCCTGGGACTTCCAGGTCCGCCAGCTCCAGCGAATCGGCCAGGCCCCGCAGGGCTTCGACCGCCTCGTAGTAGCACTTGCGAATCGTCTGAGCCCGGTTGGGGTCCATGCTCGCGAAGATCTGGCGGAGGTTCGCTTCGGTATGCACGGTGGCAGGATCGGACATGGCTATGGCTCCTGAACGGTGGTCGTGGTTGAACGTGACACATGGGGCCAGGAACTGCCGAAGACATCAAGCGCTGTCGCGAGGGATTCCGCTCAGAACGGCACATCGTCCAGATCAACGCCCGCCCAGGCGGCACACGGTTCCGGCTTCGGGCCGAGTTTGCTGTGGAGGATGCGTTCGAACTTCTCACCGGCGACGGAGCGGACGGTGACGGACTCGGTGTGAGCGAGTGCTCCGGCTTCGGCGAGATCGGCAGCGCGTTGTGCGGAATCGGGCACGGGATCAGGTGACCGGGACTTCCACCATTGCTCGGCCTTGCGCCGCGCCCAGCCGGTGTGTTCGAGGCATATCCATTCGCTGACCCAGTAGTCGAGACCGAGGCGGTAATCGACTCGCAGTGTCTTCGGGACCGACTCGTCGGCATCCTTTTTGGTGTGGACGCTGTAGGTGATGTCGCGGACTTCGAACTCGGTGTCGGTCGTCTGCCCGGCCAGGACTCCGGCGCGGGAGGCCTGGGCGTCGTGCTTCTTACGCTCCAGCGGCGGGAACTCGAACCCGCATTGCGGACAGTGGGAATAGGCCGGGGCAATCAGTGCCCGGCAGTTCGGACACTCTTTGGCCGGGGCTTCGCCTTCGCCGAGTCGCGTCTTGTCTTTGAGCAGCAGCTGATCGACGGGACCGTGTCGCAGGACGTTGCCGCCATAGTCGAGGACCAGGCAGTTCGCTTTGCCCGGAAACAACCGAAACCCGCGACCGACCATCTGGTAGTACAACCCCGGCGACAGCGTCGGCCGGAGCAGGACCACGCAATCGACGTTCGGTGCATCGAACCCGGTGGTCAGCACGTTGACATTGCACAGGTACTTCAGCGGAGTCCGGGGGAACAGGCCATCGGGTTCACCTCGGAACCGGGCGAGCAGTTCATCCCGCTCCGTATCCGGAGTCTCACCGCAGACGAACCCGCACTCGATCCCGTGCTTCTCAACCAGCACTCGACAGACGTGCTGCCCGTGCTTGACGCCGCTGGCGAAGATCAGCACGGCATTCCGATCCCGCGTTGCTTCGACGAGTTCACTGCACGCGGACTCCACCAGTTCGGTGTCGTCCATTGCCTGTTCCACTTCGCTGGCCACGAACTCGCCCGCTCGGACGTGCAGCTGGGATGTGTCGGCCTTGGCCAGTCCGGCCTTCGAGATCAGTGGCGACAGAAAGCCCTCGGCGATCAGCTGACGGACGCCGACCTCGTAGCAGACCGCATTGAGGAAATGGTCCTCCCGGCAGATCGGACCGGCATCCAGTCGGAATGGTGTAGCAGTGAATCCCACGACGCGGACCTGCGGGTTGATGATCCGGGCGTCGGCCAGGAACTGCCGGTACATCCCCTCGCCATCGGAAGGTATGAGATGGCATTCATCGACCAGCACCAGATCGAACGCATCGAGTTCACATGCCCGTTTGTAGACCGACTGGATACCGGCCACGATCACGGCATGCTCGGTGTCACGTCGCTTGAGCCCGGCGGAGTAGACGCCCACCGGCAGGTCAGGACAGACCTGTCGCAGCTTGTCGACTGACTGCTGCAAAAGTTCTTTGACATGAGCCAGGACCAGCACGCGACCGTTCCATTGCTGAACAGCATCACGGCAGATCGTCGCCATGACCGGAGTCTTGCCACCACCGGTCGGGATCACAACGACGGGGTTGTCATCGTGTTCCCGCAGGTGTTGGTACACCGCGTCGACCGCGTTCTGCTGGTAGGGACGGAGCGTCAGCACGTTCAGTAGACCTCATACAGTTTGATGCGGGGCTTGAACCGACGCTTCGACGCCGGATTCAGGAACCAATCCCAGAACTGCTCGCAGACGAGGCTCGCGATCAGGTCGCACGCTTCATCCGGCGTGTAGGTTTCTTCGGTGCCGTCGGGAGTGGTGATCTTGAACAGCCGCTCGAAGATGACGGGCGGCTCATCGGGAGCGATGTCGGGGGGATCGGCGATGTCGCGTTCATGAACGATGGTGGGCATGGCGTGGGTTCTTCAGGTGATGGAGTGAACGGACGGATGACGACCGTCGCGTGACCGGGACGACAAGGCGGGTGCATCTCAATGACAGCTCGCTTGACCTGGCTGTCGTCGAGGTACACCCCGGCGTGCTGGAGCGAATCCCACACGCCTTTTTGAAAGTTGTCCCAATCCCGGCGACGGGCATCCGGGGGATAGAGGTCGAGTTGGACCTCCAGCAATTGAGAAAGAGGCTGGCCGACCCGCCCCGCGAGGAGAGAGCACACGTTTTCGCGGTACTCTCGACCCTCGCGGCTCAGGAGCGTGCGGTAGCCCACATGCCGGTAATACCGGTTGACGCTCGGCGGGAACGGCAGCACATACGACAGCGGAGCTACCGCTGCGGTGGCCCTGTGCGGGAAGGACATAGCGATGTCCCCAGGGCCAGTCGTCACGACCTCTTCCACGGTGCTCCTCCGGAGCTGGGTGCCGGAGTACTACTGCGTGGAGCGACGGGCGCGGAGAACGCGGGCGAGGTTGGGACGCCGGGAGCGGGCATCGGTGGGGGAGGTGTCGCGATGCCCGCGTCCCGGCGTTTGTACCCTTTCACGACGTTGGCCAGCTCGTCGTTGTCATCTCGCTTCTTGCAGGCCACCTTGACCAGCAGCGGCAGGTCATGCAGTTCGCAGCTGTCGTTCGGCTGGGGGACACCGACCGCTCGGCAGATGGAGGAGAGTGCCCCGCGAGCGATCCGTACCGCCGTCTCGTTGGCGTTGTTGAGGTTCAGCCGGTCCCAGAGCTTGCGCCCGGCAGAGGGACCATCGAGAACTTGCAGTTCCAGTTCGAGATACGCCCCGTCACCCGCCTTCGTCGGTTTCATCTCGGAAGCTGTGATGATGCACAGGTAGTCCCCATTGGGGAGCGGATCGAAACTTTCATTCGGTTCGACAGTGTTGGCATCAAAGCCACGCAAATCAGCCATGAGTGTTCTCCAGAGAGTTGAGAGTGAGTGATCTCTGCGCGGACCTTCAGCGCAGCGAGTGAAAAAGAGGGCCGGACCGGGACCGACTACGCGGTCTGAGCCGGGCCGAGGTACTGGGCGTAAACCCGGAAGTCGAGCGGCAGTTCTTCGGGCAGACTCATGCGGTTCTTCGCCATGTGAGCCGGACGTTCGGTCGTCCGCAGGATGCGATCCCCGGTCCCGATGCCACGAGTACGGGTGTTGTCGAAACCCTCATCCGTCTGCTTGGTGTGGACCTTGTAGCTGGCGAACAGCACCTCGTCGCACCATTCCTGCACCAAGGCCGATGCGTGCTTGTTCAGACGCGGTGAGTACCGGTCGTACGCTTCCGTCTCCGGGTTCTCGAACCGCTCGATCTTGGCGTGGGCGATCAGCACCACCATCATCTGCCGGTCGTTCCGCAGCCCGTTCAGGCCGTCGAGAACTTCCCGCCAGTAGTCGATGGCATACATGTAACCGCGAGCGAAGCCAAAGTCCTCGATGTTGTCGACCTTGGTCTTATTCCCTGGGCCACGCTCTCGAACGACCTGCTTCCAGATCAGCTGTTCGAGCCAGTCGAGCGAATCGATCACGACCGTGGCGTAGTCATGGACCTCGGTGTAGAGAGCCGTGATCGACGCCATGACCTGCTCGAACGATTCCGCCAGCGGGAACCGGGCAGCCCCGAGGTTGGCGAGGCCATCTTCCGTCTGAATGAAGATCGGGTCCGGAGCCATCGCCCCAAACGTACTCTTCCCGATCCCATGCACCCCATACACCATCACCCGCCGAGGCAACACCTGTGCCCCCTGGGTGACTGTCGACAACATGCTCATGCGTTCTCCTGATCTGAGGTTTCGTGGGAATCACCACCGGGGCCATATCCCTCGACGGCGAAGTGTTGACGCAACTTGGCCATGCGTCGGCTGACCTGACTCTTGGGAATGTTCAGTCGTCGAGCGATTTCACTGGGACTCAGCTCTTTGAGGAGTTCTGCAATCTCCAGCAGGTCCTCTGGCAACGTGGCCAGAATGGTTTCGCAGTCCTCGCGGATCTCGATCAGCTCGTGATCGCTCACGGCGGGTTGGCCACGCACGCCATCCAACAGACCGTCCTCGGCCTCCTCGGTCAGCGGAACTTCCAGCCGATAGTCACGCTTCATGCGTTTCTGGAGGCGGATCAGCTCGCCAATCTTGCGATCGACGACTTCATGGATGAAGGTGATCGGCTGGCTGAGGCGGCTGTCGTACTGCGGCCAGATCTTGATCAGATGCAGCATCAAATCCTGGAAAATGACCTCGGAGGCGTCGTCGTCAAAACCGTACTTTCCGGCCAGCGATTTCGCTTTGTGTCCGATGTACCAGGTGGCGTAGCAGTTACTGCGTTTGTGTGCGTGGCCGAATGGTGAATCGCTCATGGCTGGCTCTCAGGTTGCCGGGCCGCCGCGTCGCATTCGACGTCGAGCGTGCCCTCCTAAGAGTTATTCGCCGCAGACCCCTCCGGCGCGCCGGTCGATCTGAAAAGTGACATTGGAAACACATCAGTATCATTTTCCAATGTGAAACCAATATTGGGTCAATATTGGCAATGTGATCCCAATATTGGCCCAATATTGGTTTTTGATACTGATGCGAATGACTAGATCAAGTGACCCTGATCGCCCCGCAAACTCCCTCTCGTGGTTGGCATGTCGCCGACCGCACATGAGACCTCGAAGGGAGATTTGCAAGATGACCAACGCCGCAGAACAACTGACGTTGAACGACAAGCTGAACCTGATCAAGACTCGAGCCCGCCTCCTGGGCTTCCGGCGGCACGACCTTGAAGATGCCGTGCAGGAAGTGATGCTGGAAGTGTTGGAGTTCAAGTACGAGACTGAGAAGTCGAACGGTGCCACGGAGGCCACCGCCCTGACCACGGTGATCGATCGAAAGCTCATTTCGATGCAGCGGGTGACACGCCGCTACGCTGGTTTGATTGAGCGAGCAACGGATCAACTGGCGGCAGAACATCAGGGCTATTTTGATGGCCCATGCTCCATCGACCAGAGCGGAGAATATCGGGTGGCAAGTGCTGAGATCGAATCGGCCATCGCAGATCTGGATGACGAGTCGAAGCAGGTTTGCAGGTTGCTGATGGACGGGCTGTCAACAAAGGGCATTGCCGAAGAACTCGACATGGGCTGGCACCGTGCGGATCGGCATGTCGCCTTGATCCGTGAGCGATTGGAAGAAGCCGGAATCACCCACCTCGACGCCGAATAACGGGGAGCCAGCCACATGGAAACTCCCCCGCACATCGCTGGACTTCCGGCCCCGTCTGAGCCATCACTGATTCCCGACGGACGACGCCCGCTGTCGATGGAGTGGATCACCGACGACCTGCTGCAAGCCACGCTCGCAGTCTGGTCGCCCCGGTACGAACGCCCCCTCAACGCGGACGATGCCGTCGAGATTCTGATGAACGTCAAACGGTTCTCGGAAGCACTTCTCCGAATCAGAAAGGACGAACCATGAACGTGGTGATCTGGGCTCGCGTGTCGTCGCGCGAGCAGAAGGAAGGCTACTCGATCGACGCCCAGCTGAGGGCGACGAGAGAGCGGGCTGCGAAGAACGGCTGGACGGTGGTCCGCGAGTTCGAGGTGGCCGAGTCCGCCAAGCGCGGGGCGACGCGAGTCGTCTTCAACGAGATGGTGAGTTGGGTCAAGGCGAACGCCAAGCGTCAGAACTTGCGAGTGCTTCTCAGCCACAAACTCGACCGCATCTGCCGCAACATGCGGGACGCCGTTCGCATGCAGGAACTCGAAGACCAGCACGGGGTCTCACTGGCATTCGTCGACAACCAGTTCGGCCCCGGACCGGCGGGGGCGTTGTCGTTCAACGTCATGGCGGCGGTTGCACAGTACTACAGCGACAACCTGCGGACCGAGGTTCTCAAGGGGATCGAGGAACGCTGTCGCCAAGGCTGGCAACACGGGCTGGCCTCATACGGCTACATGAACTGCTCGGACGAAAGGGAAGAACCAATCCAGCCTCATCCGCAGAATTCGAAAGCGGTCGTGCGGGCCTTCGAGCTGTACGCCAGCGGTCGGCACACCTTCGAAACACTGGCCGACCAGTTGGCCGGGGAAGGATACGCCTACCAGAAGGGCAATCCCCGGTTCCATCGCACGGCTCTCTCCCGCATGCTCCGCAACCGCGTCTACGTCGGTGAGATCCGCTGGGGCGACCGGGTCTACAATGGCAAACATCGACCGCTCGTCGACCGGCGGACGTTCTCGCTGTGCCAGGATCTGCTCGACGGCAAGATTCGGAGGACGACCACACAGATCAACATGCCGCTCGCCGGTGGCCTCTTCACCTGCCAGCACTGCGGAGCGCTCATCACCGGCGAGCGGATCAAGCGGAAACTGAAGGGCGGTGGCGTGCGGCTACACGATTACTACCGCTGCGCGAACAACTACCCGACCGACGACCATCCCAGCGTGCGCTGGCGCGGCGATGACTTGGAAGACGCCATCGTGGCGGACCTGGAAACGATCCGCATTCCGGACGGCGAACTGGCCGAGTGGTTCCGCAACTCGCTCCAGGCCGCGTTCAAAGACATCGGAGAGGTCCAACGCCAACAGCGGCTCACGCTCAAAAAGCGCGCCTCCGAGATCGAGGCGATGCAGGAGCGCCTCCTCAACGCCTACCTCGCAGGCACGATCGACGAACAGGCGCTGGCTGCCAAACAGATCCAACTCCGCGACGAGGCGGCCACTCTGGCCGAAACGTTGGCCACGGGCGAAACCCTGTCCCCCGAGGACGTACAAACCGCCCTGGGCGTCTTCGAGTTCGCCCAAAACGCCGCCCAAATCTGGCGCGGTTCAAAGATGGACCAAAAACGCGAAATCCTCGAATCGGTATCTTTGAACCGACTGCTCGGCGACGTAACTCTAGTTGTAGAAAAGAGAAAGCCGTTTGACGAACTCGCCAAACGGCCTCTTGTTACACCGAGTCGGGATAACTGCCGCATCTTCGAACCCTGGACACCGGCCCGCGATGCGTTCGCGACGGCGTTCCTTGGCCAACGGGAACCACACCTCAACGAACTGTGGGCCATGAGCGATGCAGTGGCGTAAACCGAGCTACGTCAGGATGTAATGTCCCGTGCGGGGTGACCCGACGAACCGGACGAGTTGCTGGTCCTTCAAATCGGAGAGATCGCGTTTGGCGGTCTTTTGCGAACAGCTGAATTGTGTAACAACCATGTTGGCTCGCACTTCCGTCCCTTTCTTGATCAGGGACATCACCCACTGCTGGCGATCGTTCAGATCGGGGACATTGGGGACACGATCAGGGACATTTCGTCCGTTTATGGGGACATGATCGGGGACATTTTACTCCTCATCAGGGACATCGGGGACATTCTCGTGTCCACCAGACGCCGAGGCATCTGTGCGGCGGGAGCCAACGACGACGGAGATGGATTCGCTGATGCGGTATCCCTCTCCCTTGCTGCGGATCACGTCTTGATCTCCGATCTGGATGTGAGCCTCGTCGAAGACTTTGGTTGTGATCCGCTTCCGGAGAGCGTGAATCGCCTCGGAGATTCCGTTCTGGCCTCGGTTGCAGCGCACCCCATCGTGTTCGGCCAGTTCATCCCCGCAGAACGCGGCGTACTTACCATTCCCACGCCGCTCGCAGAGAACCGTCAGAATCTTCTGAATCAGCGGGGTGATCGGCTCTTCGACTCCGCAGACGACCAGTCGCTTCTTCATCAATTGAATCTCGCCCCCGGCAAAGGGGCGCGGTGGACTGGCTGGCTTCTGTGTATCCGACACTGCGGCAAGTCGGCCGCCTTTTCGGAGTGCTTCCGTGATCGCCCAGTCGAGCGTCTTGCCCTCCGTCTTGAACGGCTTCGCGATGTAGTCGGCTGCACCAAGCTTGACGCATTCGACGCCCTGATCGGGACCATGATTGCCGTATCCGGTCACGACGATCACTGGACCGACTCTGGCAGCGACCAGTTCAGTCAGTAGATTCAATCCATTCTGCAGACGAGCCACACTGCGTTCCGCCCGGACTGGAATCTCCAGGTCGAGGA
Source organism: Planctomycetota bacterium (assembly GCA_031431195.1). Classification (GTDB taxonomy): domain Bacteria; phylum Planctomycetota; class Planctomycetia; order Planctomycetales; family Planctomycetaceae; genus TH-plancto1. The sequence goes on from JANPCU010000250.1 coordinate 16,239, forward strand.
CGAAGTAGTCATACTTCGCCGTCGCCAATTTTCTCCGGGCGTCGTCCTGGCAGCCAACCGCATCACTGGCGTGACCGAGCGATGCCACAATATCCGAAACCACGTCCGCAATATGCGGGTCATCGTCGATCACCAAAGCTCGCAGAGTCATTCTGTATCGCCTCCCCACTCATCAATGGGCAGGACGATCCTCACCTTCGTGCCTGCCTGAACCTGACTGTCGATTTCGAGCGTGCCGCCGTGACCCTCGATGTACCGTCGTGCCGTCGGGAGACCGAACCCCGTCCCGTCGTGTTTCATGGTCTTGCGACCGGGGATGAACTCGCGAATCTGTTTGAGGTCGTCTTCACCGAAGCCAACTCCGTTGTCCTCGATCACGATCGAAATGCGATCGATGTCATTCGAAGCCGAGATCGCGATCCAGAATGGCCCGACCTCATCGCGGAGTGGCCGGAAGGCCTCATACGCATTCCGCAGCAGGTTGGTGAAGACAGACAATACTTGGTGCCGTGCCACCTCGACGGTCAGAGATTCGGAGACCGCAACCCTCAGTTCGATCTGCGAGGGATCGTATCCGGTCCCCTGGAAATGTCTCCTGGCTGCTTCTGAAGCCTCTCCGACGAGATCGATCAGTCGCTCTCGCCGTCGCAGGGTCGGGATCGGCTGGGCGTACGCCCGCATGTCATCCAAGAACTGCTCCAGGTCAGCCAATCGAGTGACAATCGCGTCCGAATGCTGATTCAGCAACTTGCGACTGGGAGCAGTCGACTTAGCCAATGATTTGAGTTCATCGGCATAGTGCTTGATCGGAGTGAGCAAGCCCCGCATGTTGTGAACTGTTCCACCGACCAACAGATCGAAGTGCTTCTCGACGATCCGCCTGGCCTTACGAGTCGGCAACGACCCATAGAGCTTCTCCATCGCGACGTACTCAGTTGCCAAGGCTCCCGGGCGTTCCGCCTTGGCGAGTGCGTTCTTCTCGCCTCGTCGCTTGCGATCGAGGGCTCGTTCAGCATCTCGCCGGACATAGGCGTTTGCGTCCGTACCAAACGCGGCGGCGAACTGACTGAAACTCGGCTCAGGCAGCCAAGCCAGTGTAGCTGCCGCCCGGCGACGAACCTGCCACTTCGAGTCTTGGGCCAACAACTCGATCACTGCCAGGAGGTCTGGTGTGGGAGCGTCGACTGGCCGCCAATCCAGCGGAAAGATGGCCTCCCGCTCGGGCCAGGGGATGGATTCGCGGTTGCATTCCAGGCGTTCCCGGATCGCTGGCCAATCTCGGTCGTCAGGTGAGAGATCAACGTTTTCCATAGCGTTCACCCCGCTTCTGGAATGCCTCGGCTCCTCCTTCGAGCAAAGTTACGATCTCTTCCTTGCAACGATCGACGTTCCCTTCTTTGATCAGGCGTGATCGCTCCCCATCCGAATCCAGCACGACGATCTGATCCGCGTCACCCAACACCGGGATGTTGGGGTTGTGAGTGACGAGAATGAGCTGCCGCTGTTGCTTCACTCGCCGCAGACTCTTGACGACGTTCTCGAAGATGAACCGGTTGTCGAGGTTGTCTTCGGGCTGATCGATGATCAGCGGGTTGTCGCTGTCGAGGAGCAGAATCGGCAGGATCGCCGTGCATTTTTGGCCCGTGGAGAGCGACGTCGTGTCCTTGTAGCAGTCGCCATCTTTGAGCTCGATCAGCGGTTCATCGCCCAGTTCGACTGCTTCCAGGCCAAACAGGAATTCCGGGTCGAACAGACCAATCGCAACTTTTCCCGCCTGTTCACTCGACAGTTCGGAACGGTCAATCAGCGAATCGGTGTCTCGGTTGCGAATTACCTGAGCCAGTTCCGGCGGCGTGAGCGATGTTGCGACTTTCTGAGCCACGAGCGATTGCTTGACCCCACTTCCCTTCAGACGTGACTCCAGCGTCGCTCGGTACTGGTCCGTATTTCCATACTGATGGATTGTGACCCGAATCGTGGGCGACAGGGCCTCGTTGATTCGCGAGGCGACCTGACGGCGAATTGCGAATCGTTCATCCCGGACCTCCGAAAGTTGGTCCAGAAGTTTGGTCCGCTCGGTTCGCAGCACATTGATTCCGCGCTGCAGGTCTTCTGATCGCAGGTTTCGAGCCAACAGATGGTTTCGCTGTTTCTCCAGAGCAGATCGTTCGACCGCCTGCTGTTGTGCCTGCTGATGCTTCTCGATCGTCGTCCGAAACACCAACTCCTGCTGTCGATGGCGCTGCGTCAACTGCTCAGAGGCCATCCGGTAAGTCAGGCGATGTGGGCGAGCCGGTGCTCATTCTCGGGAGTCATCTTGGGGGTTCTGGTCAGGCGGCGGACCATGATGTGAGTCAGGCACAGGTGGATATCGGTGCGGCTGCTGGCGATCGTGGCTTC
>JANPCU010000251.1:0-8216 GCA_031431195.1 Planctomycetota bacterium
CGCGGAATTCACCGCTGAGGGCGCGGAGGTTCACAGAGGGAAATTCCGGAGTTCACTCGGACCTCTGCGATCCTCCGCGTCCCCTGCGGTGAATCCTCTTCTGAACTTGCGGGAAGTTGTTTCAGACCAGTTCCCCAATCCACTCGGTTCTCAATTCGAACATCGCACTTATACTGCGACCACTCAATGTGTCCCCGAGACGAGCTCGATCCGGGGCCATCACCAAGGAACAACCAAAAATGCTCGACCACGAAATCCGCAACAGCTGCCTGGACCTCATCGCGCGCATCACCCAGCTCAAGGACTCTCTTTGACTACGCCGTCAAGATGAACCGAGCGAATGAACTCGACGCCCTGATGACGGCCCCCAATGCCTGGGACAATGCCGAAGCAGCACAAAAGATCATCGACGAGCGGCGTCTGCTGACCAAGCAGCTGGGGCCGCTGACGGCTCTATCGCACGGGGCCGATGACCTGACGGTGCTGCTGGAGTTCGCCCAGGAAGACGACAGCCTCGCTCCGGAAATTCGGGAGCAGGAAGCCACGCTAGGGAAGCAACTCTATGCCGCTGAGTTGCAAGCGAGCATGTCGAAGCCCGAGGACGCGGGCAATGCTTACATGACGGTGCAGGCGGGGGAGGGCGGGACCGACTCCGCCGACTTCGCCCAGATGCTGATGCGGATGTACGCCCGCTGGGCCGATCTGCATGACATCAAGGTCGAACTCCTGGATGAGTCTCCGGGTGAAGAGGCGGGCATCCGCAACGCCACGCTGCACTTCGTCGGGGACTACGCCTTTGGCTTCCTGAAAGGGGAGACCGGCAATCATCGCTTGGTGCGGATCAGTCCGTTCGACTCGGCGGGGCGAAGGCATACGGCCTTCGCCGCGGTCGACGTGACGCCCGACCTGGATGACGAAAACATCGTCGAGATCGACTGGGCTAAGGACATTCGCGAGGATGTCTATCGCGCCAGTGGAGCCGGGGGCCAGCACGTCAACAAGACTAGCTCCGCCATCCGATTGACGCACTTGCCCACCAATGTCGTGGCCACCTGCCAGAACGAACGCAGCCAGCATCAGAACCGGGCCGCCGCTCGCAAGATGCTGATCGCCAAGCTCTACCAACTCGGCGAAGAGAAAAAGGCGGCCAGCACAGCCGCCCGTCGCGGGGAAAAGTGCAAGATCGGCTTCGGCGGCCAGACGATCCGCAACTACGTACTGCAACCCGAGCAGTTCGTGAAGGACACTCGCAGCGACCTCAAGACCGGTAATCCGCTCGAGGTGCTGGAGGGGCAACTCGATCCATTCATCGAGGCGTACCTGCGCTGGAGTATCACGGGAGCATGATCGTTTGCGCCAGCCACTGCCCGTTGTGCGGCCAGCCGAATCAGTGTGCCCGCGAGCAGGCGGGCACGGACACGTCAAATGGCAGAGAATTGCCACTGGCTTGCTGGTGTGTGACCGAACAGTTCGCCCCAGAGTTACTGAAGTCAGTGCCCGAAGCGGCGCTGGGCCGGGCCTGCGTTTGCCAAACTTGTGTGAGGGCGCACAATCAATCGAGAATCGATCTTGCTCGGCCTCATCGTGATTAAGAGCTAGAACCCGGCATTGTCTAACTCATCTCCGCACTTGTTGAACACATCGCCCGTTCGCGTTTGCAGCAGATTGACGCTACTCATGATCACGACCAGGATCAGCGCCAGCATGACGGCGTATTCCACAGCTGTTGGGCCGTCTTCGCTCTTCAGGAATCGGAGGAGTGCGGACATGGGTAAGGTTCAAGGATGGAATGGGACGAGCCAGTAACCGTTCCATTACCCTATGTCGGGCTCGAAACGTTCGCCGGACTAATTTGCCGATAATCGGCAATTGAAGCGATATTTGCTCGCCATCACGAAAATGATGAGTTCAGACATCATCGTGTGGTGGAAATGCAACGCTTCAGTCCGCTCGTCGACGGGCTCGCAGCATGCGAGGCAGCGGTGTTAAGTCGGAGACAATCACTGCCTGCTCGAAGACCGTTCCCGGTTGTTGAAAGAGCGCCAAAACGGCAGTGGCTTGTTCCGGGCTGAACTCCATCAGGATCCATCCGCCGGGCTTGACGAAAGCGGGAGCCTCAGCTGCGATTCGCCGAATGATGTCGAGGCCATCGACCCCTCCGTCGAGAGCCCCATGCGGCTCGTGATTCTTGACATTGGGGGCGAGTGCCTGAATCTCAGCTGAGGGGATATACGGCGGGTTGGTGACCAGCACGTCGAACATCTCGCCCGGTTTCAGTGGGCCCAGCAAGTCTCCGCATCGGAGTTCCACCCGATCGGAGACTTTGTGCCGTTCCAGATTGCGTTGTGCGACCGCCATCGTGGGTGGAGAGATTTCCACTCCAACCACTCGGGCCGCTTTGCAATTCACCGCGATCGCCGTGGAAATGCAGCCCGATCCCACTCCCAACTCCAGAATGGTGGGAGCCGGAATCTCCTTCACCAGCCGCAGAGCCTCCATGACCAGCAGTTCGGTATCCGGACGAGGAATCAAAACATCGCGAGTGACCTCGAACGCCAGGCTGTAAAATTCCTTGGTCCCCACCAGATAAGCCACGGGCTCGGCGTTCACTCTCCGCTTCACGAGGTCGCGCATCTTCTGACGAGCCGCATCAGGCAGGATCTCGTCGTAAGCGGTGTACAACTGAATCCGGGAGCAGCCGCGTGCATGCGCGAGCAAGACCTCCGCATCGAGTCGCGCGGTGTCGCTGCCATGTTTTTTCAGGTGTCCGATCGTCCATTCCAGGACGCGGCGCACGGTCCATTCTTCCGGGGGGGGGACGGCATCAGCAGACACGGGGGAATCCTGAATATGGCGATGGACTGCTCGGCATCGTAGCCATGTTCGCCAGAACGTGGGCTGACTGGCACTCGCCCACGCTCTGGCGAGCGTAGCAACGGGGCAATGTTTCAAGAATCGATGACCGGCACGAACGAAAACGGGTCCGTGACTCGTCGGTCACAGACCCGTACAGGTTCATCACACAGCTCATGCGCTGAGGGCTATTTCGGAGCCAGGACGGCCGTGATCGCGCGCCCTTCCATCGAGGGAGCTTTCTCGACCTTGGCAATGTCTTCCAGCTTGGCAATCATCCCCATCAAGACATCGCGGCCCAGATCCTGGTGAGCATTCTCGCGGCCCCGGAAGACGACGGTCAGCTTGACCTTGTCCTTTTCCGTCAGAAATTCGCGAGCGTGCTTGGTCTTGAAATCGATGTCGTGATCACCGATTTTCGGGCGCAGGCGAATCTCTTTGAGTTCGACCTGATGCACTTTGTTGTTCTTGTGCAGCTTGCGTTTCTGCTCGTATTTGAACTTGCCATAGTCCATAATTCGACAGACGGGAGGGCGCTCGGTCGGCGCGACTTCGACCAGATCCATACCTGCGTCAAGTGCCAAACGGAGGGCGTCCACTGTCGGCACAACCCCGACCATTTCTCCCAATTGATTCACAACTCGAACCTGAGCGATTCGAATCTGATCGTTGACCCTGTGCGTTTCGATTGTCTTCCTTCCCAATGATGGCGCGATACAGGCCGCCTGCGGAGTAGAACATCTACTCTCAACTCCTGATCTGTACTGTTCCTTTTAATATCGGCAGAAATCGGCGTCAAGTCGTGACTGGGAATGTGTCAGCGACCGAGTGCGAGACACACTTTGCTCAGCCGGTTATTGACCTCGATACACAGCCACATCTTCCACATCCCGTGTTCGGATTTTCCTTGTCGGTGACGGACGATCGACGGTGAGGTCGGGGACACAGATTTTACAGATTCTCACAGATATGAGCAGTTTCAGAATGGGTCTTCAGCCAGAAGGCAGACAGGCATGTCTGCCCCACGGCTCAGTGGGGCAGACATTCCGGTCTGTGCGAACTGAAGACAATCTCTGAAAGCGCTCTTGCAGAGCCTTTACGGCTGGGCACCGTGAGCGATGAGGGCTGCTCTGGCCTCTGAAATCTGTGAAAATCTGTGAAATCTGTGTACGAGTCCACCGTGTCTCGCCAGTCGTCCAGAGCCTGATGCCCCCGAGGCAATCACACAGTGTGTCTCGCACTCACCGTTGTGCCCGGCTGACTGCTGTGTCGCCAGCAATGGCTGCCGAACAAGCAGCACGTTTTCCCATCGGCCTCTGAAAAGAGACTTCTCACGGGCCAGATGGAGACGTACGACGGACGTCCTCATCCTCGCTCCTCGTTGTCCTCCGTAGGATGGACGAGGACGTCCGTCCTACGGGGAGGTAGGCACGCTCTGACTGCGTTGCGGAAGGGCGTGGGTGAACCATGCCACGAGATGTTTTCAGATGGCAGCCTCAGTGACCATTCTCTGGCAAGGCTCAGGGACGTTTCATCGTCAGATCGCGAGTCTGGATGCGAGTCGCGGAGCGACATCGCCGATGGGGCTCACGCCCGGCGGATGGCGTCCATCGGCGAAAGCCTCGCCGCTTTCCAGGCGGGGTAGAGGCCACCGGCGATGCCCAGTAGCGTACTCATCAGGAACGCGAACAGAGCCAGACCCAGCGAGACATGCAACGACAGTCGGTCGGGCCAGACCTCGTTGGCCACGAGTGACGCGAGCGTTCCCAGAATCACGCCGACAATCCCGCCAGTCAGACCGATCACCGCGCTTTCCGACATCACCAGCTGCATCACCTCACTGCGTTTCCAGCCCATCGCGCGCAGGATGCCGAACTCGCCGGTGCGTTCCATGACGCTCATGAGCATCGTGTTGAGGATGCTGAGGACCGCGATCAGGAATCCGACAGCGGAGATCATCGTCAGGAACAATTCGAGGTCGCCGCTGAACTCCTTGAACTGCTCGGCCCAGTCCTCGGGGGAGCGGACTTCGACGGTCGATGTGGCGGCGATCTTGGCTTCGGGTTTAGCCGCCTCTGTGGGGGGAGCGGGGAGCGAAGTCGCGGGCTTCGCGGGAGCAGGTAATGACTTGCCCCCCTTGGCCCAGCTGTCGAAGGCATTGGCCAGCGCTTGCACCGGGTTGGGGCCCCCGCCAGCCAACATGTTGAGCGTGTCCAGCGCCCCGGAAGCCTTCCACTCGCGTCCCACAAAAGTCTTCTCGATCCGGTCCTTCAACTCCTTGTTCGATGTCCCCGGCACTTGTTCGACATAAAAGCTGGAAACCGTATCGGGGCTGATCCGGGCGAGGGTCCGCAGGGCATCAATGTCGACCAGGATACTCACATCGAGCAGCTGGGATTTGCAATCGTAGATCCCGACGATCTGCATGTCAGTCCCGTTGACGAGCAACGTGGAGCCGACTTTCCGTTCATGGGTGTCGGCGATCTGGCGGCTGACGACGCAGTGGAGCGTGCCCCGATCTTCGAGAGTGAGATACCGCCCCTCGACAATGTGTTCGTTGAAGATGCCATGCTTGAGTCGCAGCCGCGAGGGGATATCGTGCCCGACCAGAAACCGAGGCGGGCTGATGATCCGCTTCTGCTCGATCAGGTTGACGCGGACCATCACCTCGGGATTGACGACGGCCACTCCGGGAATGGCGGCAATCTCGCTTTCCCAGGCTGCAGGCAGCGTGGAAAAGAGCGGAATCGGGGCTCCCTGCTGCTGGACGAGCAGCCCGGGAATCTTCTCAAAGGTCCGAGTCACCAGATGATCGATCCCGCCCGAGATCGCAAACAGCCCGACCATGCCCGCGATCGCGACTGAGAGACCAAGCACGCTCAAGATCGTCCGCACGGGTCGATTGACCAGATTCCGCCAGGCAAAACGAAGCATCAAAGTCCATCCGAAGTGCAAGCGGCGTCTGTGCGTGTGTGTCGTGGCGAGCCAGCTCGGAGGAATGATAGAGGTTCGCCGGTGTTTGAGCGAAGCGACACTTCCGCGGCAAGGCTTCCTGGATGGAGGACGGCATACGCGATCAACGAGACATTCCGGCGAGCGGGGCGGCGTCACGGCCCCTGGTTCTTAGGCGAGCGGCCAGACTTCGCGTCCCCAAAGACTTCCGAAGTCTTCCGAGACTTCGGAAGTCTGGCGGGTCCATTTCCACGGACCGATCGCTGATACTTCACGCGGGACGGATCGAGGCGTACGACGGACGTCTTCGTCCGTCGTTCCCCGAGTTTTTTTCACACGGACGGACAAGGATGTCCGTCCTACGAAATGCCTCATTTCTCCCTGGGCGACGTCGAATTCCCACACGGCGTCCTCTGCGTTTCAGTCTTCGCCCGTCCAGAAATGAGACGTTTGGTCGTCCCAACGCTCGCCAGAACCCGCCCGAATCGGCAGGCGGGCCCGCCCTCTGGTGAGGGGCAGCGACCGAGCGGTGTGGCCCCCTCACCTCCTCAACATGCACCAGGCGAAAGAGCACGTCGCTCGCGGGGGGAGAGGGGGCAGAATGACCATGGCGACCTACTTTTGTGATGCACACGCCTTCGCGGTCGTGGCTTACTGTCATCTTGTACGTCACATGATTACTATTGAATATGTCGGGCAGAGTGGCTGCCGGGTACGCATCGAACCTCACCACAGTTTTACCGCTGGGAGAAACGCATGAGTCGACAATCATCACGTCGCAAGTTCCTTCAAAACACATCGGCCATCGCAGCTGCAGTCTTCGTCGGAGGATCTGTCGATCTGCGGGCGCAGGAGCGTTCGGCCAATGAGAAGCTGAATGTCGTCAGCTTCGGCATCGGCGGTAAGGGCGGCAGCGACTCCAGCAATGCGGCTCGATTCGGGAACGTTCTGGCCATCTGTGACGTGGACCGCGGTCGTCTGGCCAAGCGGGCCGAAGCCGAGGGCTTCAAGACCGCCGAGAAGTTCACCAACTACCTCGAACTGCTGGCCAAGTACGGCAAGCAGATCGACATCGCCACGGTCAGCACCCCGGACCACATGCACGGCCCGATCTCGTTGGCTTGTATGCGTCTGGGCATCAGCTGCTACACGCAGAAGCCACTGACCCGCACGATCTACGAAGCTCGGCTCCTGGCGACGGTGGCCAAGGAAACCGGCGTCTGCACCCAGATGGGGAACCAGGGGACTGCCCTGGATTCGTCACGCGAGGCGATTGCTCAGATTCAATCGGGCGTGCTGGGAACGCTGAAGGAAGTCTACGCCTGGTCGAACCGCCCCGTCTGGGATCAAGGCCCTGGCCGCCGGATGACTTTGGAGCGGTTCTCGGCGGAAGCTCTGAAGGAAAGCCCCGAGAACGCGGAGAAGCTGATCGCGAAGAAGAAGGAAGAGATCGCCAAGGGGCTCGAGAACCTCGACTGGAAGAGCTGGATCGGTGTCGCCCCGACCCGCGAGTTCTACCCGGGGATCTACCACGACTTCCAACACCGCGGCTGGTGGGACTTCGGCACCGGGGCCCTCGGCGATATGGCTTGCCATCAATTGACCGTGCCGTTTGCTTCCTGCGAGCTGCGCGACCCGATCTCGGTCCAGGCCAAATCGACCGGACACGACTTCGACAGCTTCCCGGCCAGCTCGATCATCAAGTTCGAGATGCCCGAGACGAAGAATCGTCCGGCGATTCCGTTCTGGTGGTACGACCGTGAGGGGAACAAGCCGCCGATGGAAGTCTTCGCCAAGCACGGAATCAACGATGTGGCGAAGAGCGGCGTACTCATTGTTGGCGAGAAAGGAGCCTTCTACAGTGCTGACGACTACTGTGGTGTCTATCAGCTCAAGGGCGTCGAGAAGGTCAAGGTCGACTTCGAGCGCGCCGAGGCGGGCGATCCGAACGACAAGAACAACAACGATGTGAACAACATGTACGAGTTGTTCCGGGCGAAGCGGGCCAATGACCCGAAGATCTGCAAGTCGAACTTCATCGACCGCGCGGGTCCGCTGACCGAGACGATTCTGCTGGGCAATCTCGCCGTGTGGGCCGCTGCCACCGGTGGAGACAAGGGGACCATGGGCGAGTGGGGTGAGAAGGTCGAGTGGAACGCCAAGGACTTGGTTGTCACCAACTTGGCATCCCTCAAGACGCCGCACGTGGTCGACCTGATCAAGCCGAAGTATGCGGATGGTCACCGCCTCGATTAGTGTGGATTCCAAGACTTCCGAAGTCACTGTCGGCTTCGGAAGTCTTTGTTTTTGTAGGATAGGCTTCCAGCCTGTCATCGCTGCACAGTGCAGGCGAGCCGGGTGGCGTTAGCCCCCGGATAGTCGATGGCCATTGTATCTGTCCGGGGGCTAAC
>JANPCU010000252.1:0-17826 GCA_031431195.1 Planctomycetota bacterium
GGCACGTCCAGCCAGGTGGCGGGAGCGTAGGGAACGGGCCGATTCGGTCCCTTGGCAGTCCTGGCGATTGAAGTCAGCAGCGGGAACGCCAATGGTTCTCGATTCATCACATTTGCGACTGTCACAGGAATTCCTTCGTAACCGGTTGGCGCTAGGTCGTTTACCGTGAATCGAAAAAAAACTCCCACGGCAAGAAACTTTGTCTATGACCACTACGGTTCCCTCTGGCATCTCGGACGCCACTGGACGGGGAAGGAACCGCTGGTCTGCCAGCTTGGCACGGCTGGCTGGGCTGCCTGCCACTTGGAAGGCGAATCTTTCACCTTTCACCCGATTGTTCACCACGCCAAAAATGAACCGAAGGACTACCACGGCAATCCCTTACGTCGACTGAGGAGATAATTCTTCTCTTTCACCCCCCTCACACGCAGACAGACAAAAAGAGCGGCGCGTGCGGGAGGGGGTGGAAGAGGGAACTATTAAAGAGAACTCTCTCTTTCTCTGTATATTACCTCAGATCTCTCATTCAAATCTTTCACCCTGAGGGGGTGAAGAATTGGGGAAGAATTCACCCCCATCAGGTCACGAGTTGGTAGGCATTCCCTGTCTTCGTGGCAGTCTTGAGTGTGACGATGTCGATGTCGTTTCCCTGACGCAGCGTCTCGATAACCTTCATGAAGGTCTGGGAGTCGAGCTTCATCCGCTTCAGCAGCACGCTGTGGGACAACGTATGTTCGGGGGCATCGCGGAGCTTCTGCATCAGCTTCAGACACTCGGCGTGGAACGGGTTGGCGGCGACGTGGTCCTGGGCCATGAAGAGCATGCGGCGGGTCTGGTGCATCGCGAAGTCGATCGACCAGCGGGCGGCGTGGGCATCGATCGACGGTTCGCGATGATTGGCGCTGATGGCGTAGATCAGCGACAGCTTGCGGATATGCTCGCTGGTTCGACCCCAGACCGTGGTGCCGACGGTGTCGCCCTTGCCTTCGGCTTTCTTGTACTCCACATCGCAGGCGAAACGGGCGTCAATCAGCAGTGACAGGGCCTCGTCGGTGTGTTCCACGATTTTCGGGATCGGGAAGAAGTTCTCCAGATTGCCTTTGCCAGGCTGGTAGTTGGCCCAGTAAGTGGCTGTCTCCAGAATGCGTGGAGTCGGTGTGAAGTCGCCGGGTTCCTGGCCGGGGCCACGCGTCGAGGCGTCGACGATGATCGTGCGGGCAAAGAATCCGTTCGTCAGCATGCGTTCTGACAGCGCCGCGTAGAAGTGATTAGGGATCGCCGTGCCATAGATCACCAGACAGGGCTGTTGGATGACGCCGGGATTCTTCTGCCCAGCCTTGCGACGCATGGGATAGAACCCGGCACCCGTCGAGTACATTTTGAGGAGCATCCCCATGATGTTCTCGTGCCGGGCGTCGGTGGCCTTATTGATTGATTGCAGCAGTCCGTCGATCTCATCCGTCTGGAAGAGCATGCAGGGATGATCGAAGAGCGAGTCCTGTAATCCCTCGCCGGAGGCAAAGCTCTCTCCCAGTTTCTGAGTGTGGTCGATCGCTTGCAGTACAGCTGCGTTGACCTTGCGAGGGAATTCCTTACCGGACGAGGCGTAGGCCAGCCCGAGCAGATAGAGGTTTGTGCGGTTATCGCCAGGATCGCGGACCTTGCGCCCGCCCAGGTACGCCTGCAGGGCCAGTGCCCCACAGAATGCCAGCGGCTGGTTTGGGTAGGGTGCAGACTGGAGTGACAGGTCCATGACCTCCGAGACGAAACCGGGGATGCGGAACAGGCGGTCCGGGATCGGCCCAGGATCAGGGTTGGCGACGACTGGTTCGGGATCAGGAACGGGCACGTCGACCCGGCTGTGGCCGATTCCATTCGCCTGTACCACCAGTGCCGAGATATCGATGGATGAGTCTTCCACCACTGGTTCGCGTTCCTGGTCGCGGAGCCAGCCGTGGGGGCGGCTGTGCGATTTGCGGGCAGCGTCCTCGACCTTGTGCCGGAGTTCCTTCTCCGACCACGGCGGTTCGCAGCGCGGGTTGTAGTGATCCATCAGCAGCGACAGTGCCAGCTCCGGATCGAGGCCGAACCCGTGGACCAGGGCGGTGGCAGCTGCGTAGGTGGCGGGGTGGCCTCCCTGGCCGCTGATGGCGGGCGGGAGTTTGGCGAGGTAGGCCAGTGCCCGTCGTTCAAGATCGATTGGCGACAGTTCGCGACTGGTGGAGTTTGTGACGCGAACGGGCTCTGGTTTGGGCGGCAATGTCCCGTAACGCATTTCGATCACACGTTTGGCCAGAGCCTCGACGCATGCCGCCAGCATCGGGGCCGAGACCGTGGCCGGTTCGGAGATCAGTATCTCGTAGGGTTCCCGGTCATCCGGGTGAATGCTCGGGCCGACGACGGTCTGCACGCCGGTCGAGCGGAATTCGGCGATCATGTCCCGAGTGACCGGATCGGCGTGCCTGGCTGTCACGGCTCCCGGAGCGTAATACCAGTAGTGCGACCGGGGCTTGCTCGGTCGTCCGGTCACCGCTGGGGTCGGCGGCAGGTATTGTTCCGCGATCTCGATCGCTTCCTGGCAGTCGAGATCGACATCCACCAGCCAGCCGGATGGCTCACCCAGGATCAATCCGATGTTCGCTGGCTGATCGAAGTAGGCAGGGAGTTCCGCTTCGGTCAGCGTCATCTTCCCCCAATCGTCGATCTTCGCTCCCTTGCGTTTGAACGGGATCGGCACGACGCGCCAGCCCCGGCGCACGTACTCGCGAGCGGCTTCGAGAGGCGATACCGGCTGAGGCTGTTCGATCACGATACGACCGGCTCCTGACGCTGAGAATGCAAAGTCATCAAACGAGCCGCCGACCCAGCGGGTGGCCGGTCATCGTTCAGGCAATGCAGCGATTGTGCATCGAGCAAAATGCCCAGGCAGGCCCGGGCGTGGGCGAGATGTGACACTCCGCTCTCGGGATCGTCGTCCTGCCCATCGAGCCACTGGGCGAGATGTCGCTTGGCAGCTGCGATGTAGACCGTGGCCCGGATCGGTGCGGTCCGCCAGTTGTACGGACCGTATTTGCGAGCCCCGAGTCCCATCACCACCGCTTCCAGGATCTCCGCCGATGGCGGGATCAGGTGCAGCGGGGGTTTGTGGGCAGAGGCCCGATCCTTCGGGTTCTGATCAGGCTGATCAGCGTCCCGCAGTCGAGGAAGATCGTGTTCGGTCATCAAGGTGAGTTCCTCCAAAGTTGGAAGTGCGGCCACGGCGTCCCACCAGGAGGCCGAGCAGGCGGCCTCCCAGCAGTCCTGGCACAGCCCCTGGCGACTCCAGATGGAGTCGCCGTCGTCACAGGGGCGGTTGAGGCACAACGAACAAATCATCCAAACACCTGCCAGTTGAGCGCGGCTCGAACACAGTCATCGGGTGAAGCGGAGCTGGGACGGATGACGGGGATGTCGAGCCAGTCGGCGAACTTGGCTTCTTTCGTCGCGCCCACGGAGTAACCCGGTACGCGGAGGACGGCATCGCAACGTGCGAGCAGCTCACGGTCGTAGTCGAGCCATTCCTCGTACGACTTGGGCGACACGATGTCCCAGAGCATCGTCAGGTGCGGGACGAGTGGGGTGAACCCGGCCTTGAGCAAGGCGTCGGCGATGCGGATCGCATGCTTCGTATTGGCGACTGGATCAGGTTCCGAATATGGAGCCGCCACGTAGATCATTGGCACCACGGTCTGCGTGGTGGTTTTCCGAACTTGAATCTCCACAGATTGCACTCGGGTCAGAGTCGTCAGCATCAGATTCTCCAAAGAGGGTTTCGTACATCGGGGCGTAGTGGGCTTCGCGGGCCAGCAGGTAGCGGGCTCGCATGATTTTGAGTGAGTCAGGGGTGACGGGGTTGTGGACTGCGGAGTGCAGGACCTCGAATCGGCTGGGCGTATCGTCATCGGGGACGAAGCCCCACGCTCGAACATCAACAGCGTTATCGAGTGTGCCACCGGCGAACGGGATCACGGGGCTGTGGGCGACGGAGAGGTCGATCATCGCCAGTAGCTGAGGCGTGATCCCTTCCTGGGCGAGTTGGTCATCGACGAGTTTGGTGAGGGCAGCGAGCAGACTCATGGAACTCCTATTCAAAGAGTGAGGGTTAACGGCTGCGAAGCAGCCACGGTTCGAAGTAGGCTTGTTTGCCGCCGATGACGACACCGCAGCCGAGGATCGGCTTGTGAGCGAACCGGCGGCCGTAGTCGAATTGCAGGCGGGCAGCGTCGATGCCGCAGCCGACCGACAGGCCGAACACTCGGAACTCGGGATTGGCCCACCAGCGGACACCCGCCTGGCTGTGGAAATGGCCGATGACGGTCGAGCGGAAGTTGTCTTTCGCCTGCTGGTATGCAGCGTCCTGACCCGCTCGACCACTATCGCCGTGCGAGTAGATCACGCCGTCGATGATTAGCTTCGAGAACCGGGGATGGATCGACCAACCGACGTTCCACATGTCGGCGTAGTCCTTGAGCAGTTCCGGCGGGAGACCCGCTGTGACGGCTTGCCGCTCGGTTAGGGCATCGTGGTTACCGATCAACCAATCGGCCTTAGGAAACGCTTTGGTTAGTGAGGAGACCTGACGCTTCGCCTTCGAATACTCCACAGAAGCGTTCCGCAGCGACGGACTCTTCTCGTGGTATGAGATCGACGCCCAGTCGACGAGATCGCCGATGTGGACCACCCGTGTGACCGAGTAGCTGTCAGCCACTCGCTTCAGAAAGTCGACGTAGCCGGTCCGCATGCCGGGGCAATGAGTGTCTCCGATGACAAGTACACGAGCCAATGGGCTACCCCTTCTGTGACTGATGACGCCGGACGAGTTCGTGGAAGTGAGACCGCTGGGCGTACCAGCGGTCTTCGTCGATGCCATAGACCTTCCGCACTGCTTCGGACAGCAGTGCCTTCTGCTCGTCGGTGGTGGCGAGGTCGTACTCGATATGGGTGTTCCGGGTTCCGCACTCGTGAGCGTCACCGCCAAACCTCAGCGAGGCTCCGCAGAACGAACACTCCTGAACACCCATAGTCCAGCGGTTGGGCATCACCACCTCAGAACGGCACGTCATCGAGATTCACCGTCGCATACACCGCACACGGCTCAGGTTTCGGTCCGAGTTTGCAGTGGAGGATGCGTTCGAATTTCTCCCCGGCGACGGAGCGGACAGTGACGAATTCGGTGTGAGCGAGTGCCCAGGCTTCGGCGAGATCCGCAGCACGTTGTGCGGAATCGGGCACGGGGTCGGGCGAGCGGGCCTTCCACCATTGCTCCGCTTTGCGGCGTGCCCAGCCGGTGTGTTCCAGGCAGATCCATTCGCTGACCCAGTAGTCGAGGCCGAGGCGGTAATCGACTCGCAAGGTCTTAGGAGCCGACTCATCGGCATCTTTCTTGGTGTGGACGCTGTAGGTGATGTCGCGGACTTCGAATTCGGTATCGGTCGCTTGTCCTGCCAGGACACCGGCGCGAGACGCTTGGGCGTCGTGCTTCTTCCGCTCCGGTGGCGGGAACTCGAAGCCACACTGCGGGCAGTGGGAGTAGGCCGGGGCGATCAACGCCCGACATTGGGGGCACTCTTTGGCGGGGGCTTCTCCTTCACCGAGCCTTGCTTTGTCTTTGAGTAGCAGCTGATCGACGGGACCATGTCGCAGGACGTTGCCACCGTAGTCGAGGACCAGGCAGTTCAACTTGCCGGGGAAGAGCCGGAACCCGCGACCGACCATCTGGTAGTACAGCCCTGGTGAAAGCGTCGGGCGGAACAGCACGACGCAATCGACGTTCGGTGCGTCAAACCCGGTCGTCAGGACGTTGACGTTGCACAGGAACTTCAGCGGGGCCCGTGGAAATAGCCCATCGGGCTCGCCACGGAACCGGGCGAGCAGTTCGTCTCGCTCCGCATCCGGAGTCTCGCCGCAGACGAACCCGCACTCGATGCCATGCTTCTCCGCCAGCACTTGGCAGACATGCCGTCCGTGCTTCACTCCGCTCGCGAAGATCAGCACGGCATTCCGATCCCGCGTCGCTTCGACGAGTTCACTGCACGCGGACTCCACCAGTTCTGTGTCGTCCATCGCCTGTTCGACTTCGCTGGCGACGAACTCGCCCGCTCGGACGTGCAGTTGTGAGGTGTCGGCTTTGACCAGTCCTGCCTTTGAGATCAGTGGGGACAGGAAGCCGTCCGCGATCAGCTGGCGGACTCCGACTTCGTAGCAGACGGCATTGAGGAAGTGGTCCTCTCGACAGATCGGACCGGCATCCAGTCGGAACGGCGTGGCTGTGAAACCGACCACGCGAACATGGGGGTTGATGATCCGGGCATCGGCCAGGAACTGCCGATACATCCCCTCGCCGTCGGCGGGGATCAGATGGCAGTTGTGGACAAGAACCCCATGAGCGAAGTAAGAAGGGTGTCCGGCGACGTGCAGGTTGTAGACAGTTCGAGGGCTCTCGCATTGGTGATGCGCAACACGCACCACCCGCATTCCGCCAAGAACAATGTCTTGCGACGATCCTGAGTTCTCCTCACGATCGGTCCGTGGCAGCTGCCATCGATTTCGATCGCCAAGCGGCGCTCGGGATTCGCCACATCGATCTTGTAATGAGTCGGCCAGCCCGAAGTCTTGGGCATCCGAGTTGGTACAACAAACTCCGACATCCATGTCGGGCCGAGCGCCGTGAGAAGTGCCTGTTGCGGAGCACTCAATGGGCGTCCGTTCCCACCCTGGACCAGTGGTCGATGACCTGCTTTCCGTAGACTCTCGCTGACTTTCTGCCGCGTGGCAGCGTCGGACATCGGGTTGCTGTGCTTCTTGGAGCAAGAGATTGAGCAATACCTCTGGCGGTTCCAAAGGTGTTCCCTCATGACTCGAACGCTCCCGTCCGGCAACACCTTGGACCACGGGAAAAACGCCTTCCCGCAATACTCGCACGTCTTCGATGCCGAACGCCATCGCACCGGGTTCCAAGGTTCCGGCTGTTTGCCATCCTTGGTTGGTGAAGATGGGATGCCGTTCAGTGCATGTAAGCGAGGTTCCATCTACAAACTCCACTGTGACCATGTCGATAGCGGGTCGCGCAGAGGTCGCGAGGACTTCTCCGACACCCAACGCATTCAAAACTGTGTCACCAGCACGAACCAACTCAATTGCGACAGAACCATTGGGAGTAGCGATTTGCGTTCCGGCGGGAAAGCATTCATCGACCAGCACCAAATCGAACGCATCGAGTTCGCACGCCCGCTTGTAGACCGACTGGATACCAGCCACGATCACCGCATGCTCGGTATCACGCCTTTTGAGCCCGGCGGAGTAGATGCCCACCGGCAGGTCAGGACAGACCTGTCGCAGCTTGTCGACTGACTGCTGCAGAAGCTCTTTGACGTGAGCGAGTACCAGTACGCGGCCGTTCCACTGCTGCACGGCATCACGGCAGATCGTCGCCATGACCGGAGTCTTGCCGCCACCGGTTGGGATCACGACGACCGGATTGGTGTCGTGTTCCCGCAGGTGCTGGTACACCGCGTCGACGGCATTCTGCTGGTAAGGACGGAGCGTCAGCACGTTTAGTAGACCTCATACAACTTGATGCGGGGCTTGAACCGACGCTTCGACGCGGGATTCAGAAACCAGTCCCAGAACTGCTCACAGACCAGACTCGCGATCAGATCGCACGCTTCGTCCGGCGTGTAGGTTTCCTCGGTGCCGTCGGGGGTTGTGATCTTGAACAGCCGCTCAAAGATGATGGGCGGATCATCGGGAGCGAGGTCGGGGGGATCGGCGATGTCGCGTTCGTGAACGATGGTGGGCATGGTCGGTCTTCTTCAGGTGACGGAGTGAACGGGCGGATGACGACCGTCGCGTGACCGGGACGACTTGGCGGGTGCATCTCAACGACAGCTCGTTTGACCTGGCTGTCATCGAGATAGACCCCGGCGTGCTGGAGCGAGTCCCACACGCCTTTTTGAAAGTTGTCCCAATCACGTCTACGGGCATCCGGGGGATAGAGGTCCAGTTGGACCTGGAGTTGGCCAGAAAGAGGCTGGCCGACCCGCCCCGCGAGGTGAGAGCACACGCATTCGCGGTACTCTCGGCCCTCGCGGCTGAGGAGCGTGCGGTAGCCCACATGCCGGTAATACCGGTTGACGCTCGGCGGGAACGGCAGCACATACGACAGCGGAGCTACCGCTGCGGTGGCCCTGTGCGGGAAGGACATAGCGATGTCCCCAGGGCCAGCTATCAGTTCCGCTTCCACGGTGCCCCTCCGGAGCTGGGTGCCGGAGTACTGCTGCGCGGAGCAACGAGACCGAAGGCGGGAGCGGCCATTGGAGGAGGACTGGCCACTCCTCCGTCCCGCTTCTTGTACCCCTTCACGACGTTCGCCAGCTCGTCGTTATCATCCCGTTTCTTGCAGGCCACCTTCACCAGCAGCGGCAGGTCATGCAGTTCGCAGCTGTCTTTGGGCTGCGGGATGCCGACCGCTCGGCAGATGGAGGAGAGCGCTCCCCGGGCGATCCGGACCGCCGTCTCGTTGGCGTTGTTGAGGTTCAGTCGGTCCCAGAGCTTGCGTCCCTGGTGCGGACCTTCGAGAACCTCCAGTTCCAGTTCGAGAAAGGCTCCATCGCCCGCCTTTGTCGGTTTCATCTCCGACGCCGTGATGATGCACAGGTAGTCGCCATTCGGGAGGGGATCGAACGAGTCATTCGGTTCGACGGTGTTGGCATCGAAGCCACGCAGATCAGCCATGAGTGTTCTCCAGAGAGTTGAGAGTGAGTGACGACTGCGCGGACCTTCAGCGCAGCGAGTGAACAAAGAGGAAAGAGCGGGACAAGCTACGCGGTCTGAGCCGGGCCGAGATATTGGGCATAGACCCGGAAATCGAGCAGCATCTCTTCCGGCAGGCTCAAACGGTTCTTCGCCATGTGAGCGGGTCGTTCTGTGGTTCGTAGGATTCGATCGCCGGTGCCGATCCCTCGAGTGCGGGTGTTGTCGAAACCCTCATCGGTCTGCTTGGTGTGGACCTTGTAACTGGCGAACAGCACTTCGTCGGACCATTCCTGAACCAGAGCCGACGCATGCTTGTTCAGTCGGGGCGAGTACCGGTCGTACGCCTCGGTCTCCGGGTTCTCGAACCGCTCGATCTTGGCATGAGCGATCAGCACCACCATCATCTGTCGATCGTTCCGCAGCCCGTTAAGGCCGTCCAGGACTTCCCGCCAGTAGTCGATGGCATACATGTACCCGCGAGCGAACCCGAAGTCCTCAATGTTGTCGACCTTGGTCTTGTTCCCCGGACCTCGCTCTCGCACGACCTGCTTCCAGATCAGCTGTTCGAGCCAGTCGAGCGAATCGATCACGACCGTGGCATAGTCATGCATCTCGGTATACAGAGCCGTGATCGATGCCATGACCTGCTCGAATGATTCCGCCAGCGGAAACCGGGCAGCCCCGAGGTTCGCCAGACCGTCCTCCGTCTGAATAAAGATCGGGTCCGGAGCCATCGCCCCGAAAGTACTCTTCCCGATCCCATGCACCCCATACACCATCACCCGCCGAGGCAGCACCTGGACCCCTTGAGTGACTGACGACAACAAGCTCATGCGTTCTCCTGGGTTGAAGTTTCGTGTGAATCACCGCCGGGGCCATATCCCTCGGCGACAAAGTGTTGACGCAACTTGTCCATGCGTCGGCTGACCTGACTCTTTGAGATCTTCAGTCGTCGAGCGATTTCGCTCGGACTCAGCTCTTTGAGGAGTTCTGCGATCTCCAGCAGGTCCTCCGGCAACGTGGCCAGAATGGTCACGCAGTCCGTTCGGATGTCGATCAGTTCGTGTTCGCTGACTGCGGGTTGGCCACGCACGCCATCCAGCAGTCCATTTTCGGCCTGTTCGGTGAGTGGAATTTCCAGCCGATAGTCACGCTTCATGCGTTTCTGAAGGCGGATCAGCTCACCAATCTTGCGATCGACGACTTCATGGATGAAGGTGATCGGCTGGCTGAGACCCCGGTCGTATTGCGGCCAGATCTTGATCAGATGCAGCAGCAACTCCTGGGCAATGTCATCCGAGGCGTCGTCGTCAAAGCCGTACTTTCCGGCGAGCGATTTCGCTTTGCGTCCGATGTACCACGTGGCGTAGCAATGGCTGCGGGCGTGTGAGTGCCCAAACGGTGATGACGGCATCGTGTCTCCCTGGGAGAATGGGTTCTGCCGCCCCAGACACATGCGAGGATCGTCGTCAGCAGAAGACGCCCGTCAGCCAGGAAGTGTCGTGCTCTGATCGTCGCGGTGAGCGACTTGCGGCCTACACTAAGTTAGTTGCCGCTCGCAACCCCAATTGCGCGCTTTGCTGGAAAGATCACCTCTGTTTCTACCTCGTGATCAGGGACACGATATCGGCCCGATATCGTGTCCCTGATCACGATATCGCGTCGATATCGGCCCGATGTGACTTTTTGTCCCCGATGTGGGCGCGTAGAGACCGTGTCCCTGATGTCCTCGGAAACTCCTCACCGTGGTCAGCACATCGCTGGCCAGAAGCCCTGGTGAATGGAGAAACGAGAGATGGACACAATGCAAAACACGCTGACGATTGAGAAAAAGCTGGCGTTGGTTCGAAGCCGAGCCGTGCGATTCGGGATCAAGCAGCATGATCTGGAGGACGCCGTTCAAGAGATCGCCCTGTACCTGCTGGAATTCAAAACCGACCCGGCAAATGCAAATGGAGCGAGCGAGTCGACAATTCTGACAGGTGCAATCGACCTGCGTCTGAAGCAGTGGCTGCGAACCAAACAGCGATATCAGAACATGGTTAGTCGCTGCGGGGCGATGCTGCCATCTGAAGAGGAACTGCTCACCGAAAGCAGCATCGACGCAAGCGACACCGCGATGGATGTCTCCGATGCGCTGGCCACCTTGTCCGAGTTGGAGCAACGTGTCGCGCAGATGCTTTCGGAAGGCCAAACTCCCTATTCCATTGCCGATGAACTCGGTGTAGGGCGGCGGGCGGTCAATGCGGCGATTGAGGTCATCCGCGAGCGCCTCAGCCAAGCCGGATTCGATGACGAGGCGGCGGAATGAACCAACTCCTCGCCTCACCTAAACCGCAGAAATGTGTCCCCCACATCACTGGACTCTCGTCGCCGGATGAGCCAGGACTGTGTGACCCGCTCGTGCCGGTTCGACGGCCATTGTCACTCGCCTGGGTTTCGGACGAAGCCATCGTCGAGACTCAGCGACTCTGGTCAGCCCGCTACGGACGGGAGGTCTCGGAGGACGAGGCCATCGAGATCCTCCGGAACGTCAAACGATTTGCCGAGATGCTGTTGGAAGGGAACGTCGAATGAACGTCGTGATCTGGGCCCGAGTCTCCTCGCGCGAGCAACGGGAAGGGTATTCCATTGATGCCCAACTCCGGGCGACACGCGAGCGAGCCATGAAGAACGGGTGGACGGTTGTTCGAGAATTCTCGGTGGCCGAGTCGGCTCGGCGTGGTGCCGAGCGCCTCGTCTTCAACGAAATGTTCGATTGGGTAAAGGCCAATGCGAAGCGAGAAAACCTGCGAGCGATCCTGAGCCACAAGCTCGACCGCGTCTGCCGCAACATGCGAGACGCGGTGCGGATGCAGGAGTTGGAGGACAAGCTCGGCATCGCGCTGGCGTTCGTCGACAACCAGTTCGGTCCCGGACCAGCTGGGGCACTGTCGTTCAACGTGATGGCAGCGGTCGCACAGTACTACAGCGACAACTTGCGAACCGAAGTTCTGAAAGGGATCGACGAACGCGCCAAGCAGGGCTGGCAACATAGCCGCGCCCCGTTCGGCTACTTCAACATCACCGAGAATCGCGAGGAGCCAATCCAGCCGCATCCCGAGAAGTCCAAAGCGGTGATGCGAATGTTCGAGCTTTACTCGTCAGGCCAACATACGTTCGAATCGATCGGCGAGAAATTGGCCGACGAGGGCTTCACCTACCAGCAGACGCACCCGAAGTTCCATCGAACGGCGGTTTCGTACATGCTCAACAACCGGTTCTATATCGGTGAAATCAAACGCGGCAGCAACTTCTATCAAGGGCGACATCGACCTCTGATCGACCGGTCGACGTTCCAGACATGCCAGGATGTCTTGAGCGGGAAGAATCGTCGGGCGAAGCCGCAGGTCAACATGCCGCTGTCCGGCGGACTCTTCACCTGTCAGCACTGCGGAGCGTTCATCACCGGCGAACGGATCAAGCGGAAACTCAAGGGCGGCGGCGTCCGCGTTCACGATTACTACCGCTGCGCCAACAACTACCAGAACAACGACCACCCCAGCGTCCGCTGGCGAAGCGACGATCTGGACGAGGCGATCCTCGCCGACCTCAAACAGTTTCAGATGCCCGACGAAGAGGTGGCTGCGTGGTTCCGCACCTCGCTCCAATCCGCCTTCGCCGACATCAGCGACCTGCAACGCAACCAGCGGATCGCCCAGACGAAACGCCGCAGCGAACTCACCACAATGAACGACCGGCTCCTCAACGCCTTCCTGGCCGGGTCGATCGACGAGCCCACGTTCAACGCCAAACTGGCCGCCCTCCGCGACGAACTGGCCACCCTCGAAGAGTCCTTGGCCAAAGTGGCGACCACCGACGCCACGGACGTACGGGCCGCCCTGGCGGTCTTCGAGTTCTCGCAAAAAATCCCCGAAATCTGGCGCGGTTCAAAGATGCTCGAAAAACGGCGCATCCTCGAAACCGTATCTTTGAACCGAGTCCTCGGCGACGTAACTCTAGTCCTGGAAAAGAGAAAGCCGTTTGACGAACTCGCCAAACGGCCTCAAATCCAGTTAAGTCGGGGCGACAGGATTTGAACCTGCGACTTCCTGGTCCCAAACCAGGCGCTCTAGCCAAGCTGAGCTACGCCCCGTGAAGATGCTATCTTACAGAAAGTCAGGGGGTCTCGCCAAGCCGGAAGTGGGGGATTTTGTGGAATCAGATCTCTCATCCCGTGAATTTTCGGGAGACTCGACCGAGGTCGGCGATCTTGCCCGGCTGGCGCGTTGAACGGGAGCTGTCCTCTGGTTCAGGAAAAATGGTCAAAAAGAGTGATCACTGATTGACGGACAGATCGGGCGCGGGCACTGTATGGGCATCCCGTCAGCGATTCTCAAATCGTTTTCGATGGCGAACTTGCACGGAATCGGTCTAGGCGCGGAATTTTCCTTGCCTTTACAATGCGTGCTCCACCAGGAAGGTGGGTTTGTGTGTGGCTGGGTCGTGTGGCCAGTTCAAGGATTGCCCTGTGTTGCCTTGTCATTCTTTCCCTAAACGCAGTCAGAAGTCGCTGGGGCTGTGGCTGGGGCTGTTGTTATGGGCTTTGACCCCCATGCCGTCAGCGATACTCGCTGCGGAGGGGGACTTGACATGGGCGGACAAGATGTTGTCCGAGCTGAAGTATGACTTCGGATCGCCTGCGGCGGGGACGAGTGCGACCCATTCGATCAAAATCACCAATGGCTATAAAGAGACAGTGACGATCTCGGATGTGATCTCTTCCTCGCCCCTGATTCAAGCGAGCATCGACAAAACGACGGTCCGATCGAAAGAGGTCGTTCCGCTGCAACTCGTCTTAGATCCAGCTGCGGCTGGCACTCCGACTGATGCCATTGTTACGCTGAAGATGACCTTTGACGGGGTGAATTCGAAAACCGTGGTGGTGCCAGTGACAGCGTATGTCGCTTCCGGAACCCGTGTCGCCAAACCGGTAGCCCTTCGGCCAGGGGACAACTGGGCTGAGCAGATGTTCTCGGAATTGAAATACGACTTTGGTTCCGTGGCCAAGGGTGCGGAGATCAAGCATGTGATCGAGATCACGAATCCCTGGAAGGAAACGGTGACGTTGACTGGCCCGGTATCGAGCTGCGCTTGCACTTCGCCGGTCTTGGACAAGTACGAACTGAAGTCCAAAGAGACGGCTCAGCTGGCATTGAATTTGGACACGTTGCATTTCTCCGGGAAGAAAACGGGGGTCACGGTTTCGCTCAGTGCGACGTTTGATGGAGTGAATTTCAAGGCCATTCGAATCCCCGTGGAAGCGTACATCCGTGGGGATGTGGTCATGGAGCCGGGGTCGATCCAGTTCGGACAGGTTTCTCCGGGCGAGGTCGCGGAGCGTCGGATCCGGATTCGTTATGCTGGTCGCAGTAACTGGACCATTCGATCGGCCCGATGCAAGAACAGCCATATGACCGCTGTGGCCCACGAAGTCTCTCGAGTCGGCATCAACGTCGAGTATGAGCTGCTGGTCAAGCTGGTGGGAACCGCTCCACTGGGGCCTCTGCTCGATCAAATTGTGTTGGAGACTGACGACCTTAATAACCCAACGATTCCGGTGCTGGTGGACGGGTCTGTCGAAACCGACCTGCAAGTGACTCCCAACGTGGTTCAGTTTGGTCAGTTGAGGCCGGGCGTTCCCAAGATCGTGAAGGTCATCGTCAAAGGAAGGAAGCCATTCCGGATCGAAAAGGTGGAGTGCGACTCCAATCGTGAATGTTATGGAGTGGCACTGCCGTCCGTGAATCAAACCGTGCATGTGGTGAGTTTGACCATCACTCCTCCGGATGAACCGGGCGAGTTGAAAGAAGCGTTTACCGTCACGATTGCGGGCCGCCAAGCGACATTAGCGTTTCAGGCGATCGGGACGATTGAAGCCACCACGAAGCCAGCTGAGCTGGGACCGGCCACCGAGACGAAGGACAGCTTTCCTGCGGAGTCGGTGACGCCCGCTCAGCCCGTTCCGTAAGGGGGAGATTTCGAGGACTGTCACTCACCTCGAAGAATTTTGAAAAAGCCATCTTGATTTCGGTGGACAGGCCGTATCATGCAACCGTGCCAAGTCAATGGGCTGTTGGCGAGCAGATTCATGCGTGAATCACTTGCCGGAAGTTTGGCGACTTGAGGACAGGATCGTAGTGATCCCATAGGTCGGGCCTAGGGGATGTTGACTCGCTCGGAAGCGAGTGCCAGGAACGGCGGACGCACAGTGCATGAGGTGCGGCTAGACCATTGTCCCTGAAGAGGTCCCATCGTGTTGAATCGCATCTGTATGACGTTTTCCCTCGGGCTGGTGGCCCTGTCTTTGGTCGCCGGGACGGCATCGTCCCAGGATCAAAATAAGAACTGGGTGAACAAAATGTTTGCCGAGTCGAAATTCGACTTCGGCCCTGTCGCTCAGCACAGCGACTGCCAGAGTTATCTGGAAATTACGAATGTGTTCGAGCCGGACATGGAGATCGTCAGCATCTCCACCTCGTGCAAGTGCATCTCTGCTTCGACCGAGACCAAAGTTCTGAAGCCGAATGAAAAAGGGAAGATTAAACTGGTTCTCGACACCTCCCGGTTCCAGGGACAACGGCATGTCACACTGACTGTGCAGTTCAAATACAGTGGCTCTCAATTCGTCACCGCGACAATTCCCTGCGAGGCATTTATTCGGACCGACGTCTGGATGCAGCCGGGATTCGCGAACATGGGTTCCCTGTCTGCGGGCGTCGGCGGTGAGCAGAAGGTGAAAGTCAGTCGGACGGGCAATGACCAGTGGCAGATCCGCGAAGTGCGCTCCCGGAATCCGGGACTGAGTACGGAACTCAAAGAGCTCAGCCGGGGGAACGGTCGTGTTGAGTACGAGATCGTCGTGAAAGTCTCCCCGGAGGCCAAAATTGGCAGTATCCAGGAGAGCCTTGTTCTGGTGACCAACGACAACTCAAACGCCAACGTCGCTTTGCGGGTCGAAGGAAAAGTCGAATCCGATATCCAGGTCACCCCGGAAGTCCTGACGCTGGGACACATGAAGCCCGGCAAGGAAGCCCGATTCACGGTCCTCGTGAAATCGAAGAAGCCCGTGCGGATTGAACGATGCGAATGCACTGACCACTCCGAATGCATCAAGGTCGCGGTCTCTTCGGAGGAAAAGACCGTTCACATGTTGTCGGTCGTGGTCACACCTCCCGATGTCATGGGAGATTTCCAGGAGACCTTCGTATTGACCATCGCCGGTCGACCTGTGCCCCTGACCTTCAAAGCCGCTGGCCAGGTGGAAAGCCTGACCACCGCTCAGGGAACCAAGTAGT
Organism: Planctomycetota bacterium; assembly: GCA_031431195.1. GTDB lineage: Bacteria > Planctomycetota > Planctomycetia > Planctomycetales > Planctomycetaceae > TH-plancto1. The sequence continues at coordinate 16,131 of JANPCU010000252.1, forward strand.
CGCTTACCACGACTCGGCGACAGAATCGAAACATCACGGGCGAATTGGTCGAAGGGGACCAACTCGCCCGTTTTTTCGTATGAGGACTGTTTCGGGAACGTCCACTTTTCTCGACACTCCGCGATGAACCCAAATCTTATTATCCTTTCGAAGTGATCCGGTCTCTCTCATCAGCACACATGCGATCCACATCCGCAGAACCACGAGGGGTCCACAGATCGCACAGATTTCCACAGATTAGAAACCGGCTGCGGCGGCGACTTCCGTGATCGGTCGCCCGTGTCCCCTCTGGATCTGTGGTGATCTGCGAAATCTGTGTACGAATCCTCGGGCTCGGATGAGTCGGGCGAGCCACGGGCCCCACGCTGAGTACCTCACCATTCGAGGGCAGGTTGTCGGCTTTATCGCGGAGTGTCCTGTTCACTCGCCCTGTTCTTTGTTGCGAATCGAAACTTGGCAGCCGGATGCCAAAATGAGTGGGGGTCCCAGCGATGGATCACTTTCAAGCGACGTGTTACATCGTATTTGTCGCGTGTGTGTTTGCACAGAACGCTCAAGGTCTCTGGTGCATGTGGATTGCCAAGAACACTGAAGAGCCTTTTGAATCCCCAGGCACCGCTGCCTTTTTCGATCGATACCGTTCGAAATCGCCTCGGTGGCTCAATCAACTGATCGATTCACATCCGCTGCCTCACATCCGAACACAAGCGGCATGCGTCCTGTGCATGGACATCGTTTCGAGAGGACTCGCTTTTGTCGCGATCGGACTATTGATTATCTACTCGGTGTTTATTGCTTAAATGCCGAGGAATTCGATGTGGGGGAACTGACCCGCCTGCGACGAATTGCGCCCTCAGACTGGGAATTCGTGGAGTAGATCAGGTCGAGCAATGAGTGCCACACTCCTATTGAGACCACCCCCGATGACCAGCCCCCTCCACGGCGGACGCCTTGGCTTCTCGAAGACAGAACTCCTTGTCGTGTTGGCGATTGTGGGCCTGCTGATCGCGATGTTATTGCCTGCCGTCTACCATGCCCGCGAATCCGCCAGACGATCCCAAAGCCGCAACAACCTCAAGATTATTGCACTGGCGATTCACAACTATGTAGACACCTACCAAGTCCTCTGCCCCGGTGGAGTGTTCGATGACGAGGGGCGAGGTCGCAACGACTGGACCTCATCGATCTATCCTTACCTGGAGGCGAGTTCCTGGTACGACTCGGCTCAGCCAGGACAACTCTGCTGGGATGATCCAGAGCAGTTTGGATTTTTCATGCTGTTGTCGGATCACTGTGAATCTCTCTATACCACCAACCCCACGTTAGGGCCGATGAAGCAAGCCGACGGATTGGCACTCAGCGCCTATTCCGCCAATGCCTGGCTGTTCCACCGAAACAGTTCCGTCTCTCCGAACGATGATCGGATCCAGCGGTACGGGTCTTCTCACATCTTGCTGATCGCCGATGCACATGGTGATTACACCCCCGTCGGATATCCGACCAATTGGCGAGATGTAGCAGCTGGCCATCGGCAGCCTCATGGCTTCGGGTGTCCGGCAGGGCCTCCGCATCTTATCACTTGGCAATTTGCAGGAGCAGAGCCTCGAGGTGGTCGTTGTTCCACCCGGCTTGCTTCCGTTTGCCGGCGATGCTGCCTTTTAACTGAGTGTCCTGCGTCAGAATTAGCAGGGCCAGC
>JANPCU010000253.1:0-24168 GCA_031431195.1 Planctomycetota bacterium
GGTCGTCGCCACGTTTCGCCACAACGTGGCCGAATTGGCAGGCGTGCCCGCCCTCTGGCGAGGGGCAGCGACGTCTCATTCCCAGCCGCGCGTAGGATGCAGGCTCCTCTCGTTGGGTTGCGGCCATGCCGCGCTGCGTTCCTGAATCCAGGGGTATGCTTCAGAGTTCATCCAGCAGGAGTGGCCGCAAAAAACTTCAGAAACGCAAAAAAGACATCTCGCCCCCTTTGCGTTTCTTGATTTTTTTTGCGGCCCCCCCCTCCCGGTGATGCGGGGGCTGTGCGTGAACGATCTGCCGGGAATCATGTTCACAATAATGGCCTCGCCCTCCCGACTCGATGGAACCCAAACATCAGCGTGGATGGGGCACCAGGCACGCCGAACGGAAAATGAGCTTACTTTTGTGATGCACGCACCCTGGACTGCTGTGTTGAAGCGGACGGATTTGATTCACTCGCCGTTTGCGTTACGCTGGGGGACTCTCCTGATTCGCTCCTTGCAAGCTGATGGTTATGACTTCACCCGCTCCGGCCCGAACTCGCTCCCTGACCGCTTTGACGGATGTCGAGTGGCTGCAATCACTGTCTGCGACTATGCGCTCCCCTGCCCCGTGGCAGGCGGCCCTCCGGAAGGGAAACATCCCCTCCGTGGCGAAGCAGCTGCGACAGCGATTCGCGGGGCTGAAGAAGCTGGAACTGGTGCCCGCGCTACGCTGGTCGGCGGACCCGGTAGTCGATGCGATGACAATCGAAGCGATCGATGAGTTGGGCCACCTGTCGACTCGCCAAGGACGGCAGCTGACGGAATTGTTCTCCGGCATGATTGAAGCGTGGCTCGACCGGCAGCCGCGATCGGGCATCCCGAGTCTGCTGGACCAGTCGCTGGCGTGTCTCGTGCTGATCGAACGCGCGACTCGACTGACGGATGGCGTGCTGGTCCGACTGTGGCGATTTGTCGAGGAACACACCGGACAAGTGACGAGTTCATCGAGCTCCCATCACCCCGCAGTGCGTGAACTGCTGACGGTGGAGATGCAGTTGCTGCGATTGGTGGCGACCAGTCCGCTGCCGATCAAGAAGTCCGAAGTCGAGCCCGTGGTAACGACCGTGGGGCAGTTTCTCGGAACATTCACCGACGTAGAGGGGAACCCCGCTGCGGAGGTCCATGCTTCGCTGGGGGCGGGACTGGCTTGCCTGGCACGGCTGCTTGATCTGTTGGGGCGGCTCGATTTGAAGCTGGTCGACAAGACCGATCTGCTGCGATTGGAGTCGCTGGCCTCGCGGGCGGTGGTGCTGTTCCCGGTCGACTGCTCGTGGGTCTCTTCGCGCACTCCGCACGAGTCATTCGATTGGATGAAGCGCGTGACGCGGACGTTCCACCTGTCGGAAGCGGAATCAACGATTCGGCAGTTGAAGGTCTGGAAAAAGACGAGCCTCGACTCCGCCCCCACTGAGGCAACCCCTCCCGCAAAAAAGCGTCCGCTGCTGAAGAAGAAGCAACTCGTCTCGCACCAGTCCGATGCCTCGCGTTATGCGCTGCTCTGCGGGGACTGGCGCGACTCGCGCGATCGCTGTATCGTGCGGTTTGCCGAGCCGGTGCCGTCCGTGGAGCTCAGTCTTCTCGAACAGACGGTCGTGAGCGGCGACTGGTCCGCCAGCGTCACCGTCGGCGGCCAGATCTGGACAGAAGGCGAATGGAGTTGCTGCTGTTGGTACTCCGATCCCGAGTCCGACTTTTGCGAACTCAAATGGGAACCGACAGCGGGAGTGACCGTCTATCGCCAAATGTTGTGGTCGCGAGTCCACCGCTTCCTACTGGTTGCCGATGAGGTGCGGGCTCCGGGCCAAGGTGAGATCTCGATCGAGTCGCGGCTCCCCCTCGCTGCGGGTTGGAAGGCTCTCGCCGACGGACGCACCCGCGAATGGCAGCTGCATCAGTCGCAGTCCGTGGTGCGAGTGTTCCCGATCTTCACCGCCCAGGAACGCGTCCGCCATACGGACGGAGTATTGCGTTGTGATGGACACTCGATCATGACCCGCACCGCCGCCGCCCGTGAAGCGGTCTACAGCGCCTTTGTGATTGACTGGGATGCCGAGCGTCGGGACGCACCCGCTCACTGGGGGCCATTGTCGATTGCCGAGGACGGCCAGCGTATTCCCTCGCACCAAGCCTGTGCCGCTCGCTGGCGAGTGGCGGATCAGCTGTGGATGGTGTTTCATCAGTTCGAGAAAGGCGACAGCGCCCGCTCGGCGCTGGGTCTGCATACCCACCACGAGACCGTGGTCGCCCATGTGAAGGACGGGAAGTATCAATCACTGGTCGAGGTGGAGTGACCGCAGGGCGTCGTTGGGGAGATGTCCAGCCTCCGTGCCGATGAAATCCGTGTGTGCGTCAAGAAAGTCGGCGTCCCCCGACCAGAGGCACTGTCCATGCAAAACTCGCGATGACCGCCGGTGACACCTTGAACGCGACGGACCGGCGGATTGAAAACGCAGAGGACGCGGAGAACGCAGTGTTCGGAAGGTGTGCCTCTGTTCTCTGCGTCCTGCGCGGACTCTGCGTTTTACTCTTCCGAGACGCTGCGGTGGCCGGGAACTGTGGTAAATCTCTGAGGACTTGTTTGAGGAACAATCCTCTGCTGTGAATATCTCAGAGCTGCCGACTGTTGTGATGCACACACGATGCAACACTTCTCCCACGGCATCGATTGTTTCGCCGAACTTGTCTCGCCATCATACCCATACAGCAGTCATTCTGACCGTCACTTCTCACTGACCTCTCACCACTCATCACTCCTATGCCAGTTCGCTACGCCATCATCGGGGCCGGTGCCGTCTCCGATTACCACCACGTCCCCGGCATCCGCCTTGATCGGCGGTCCGAACTTGTGGCCATCTGTGACCCCAATGAAACGCTGCTTCAGCAGCGGGTCAAGGACTGGGGCGTCTCGAAGATCACAACCAAGTACCAGGACATCGCGAACGATCCCGACATCGACGCGGTAATCATCGCCACGCCGAACTACACGCATCACGAGATCGTCCTCGCCTGTGCCCAAGGCGGCAAGCACATGATGTGCGAGAAGCCGCTCGGGCTGAACTTTGCGGAGTCGGCCGAGATGTTCCGCGCCGCTCGCGATAACCACATCAAGCATATGACAGCGTTCACCTACCGCTTCGCCCCGTCGATGCGGTATCTGCGGCACCTCGTACAGACCGGGGAACTGGGCGAGATTCGGCACTTCAGGAGCCAGCGGTTCCTCGACTTGCCCGAAACGAGTTGGGGCTGGCGGCAGTACAAGCACCTGGCCGGAGCGGGCGATCTGTTCGACATGACGATCCACCGCATCGACTTTGCGATGGACCTGTGCGGGCCGATCGAGTCGATCACGGGAGCGGTCGCGACGTTCGCTCCGCGCACGACGACAGCCGATGGCAAGCCGTGCGAGCCGTCCAACGTTGACGACTGGTCGGCTCTCATTGGCCGCTTCAAGAACGGGGCCGTCGGCGTGTGGGAAGGGACCACGCTCGCCAAGGGGCATCACAACCACGGCTTCGGCTGGGAGTGGGCCGAGATCAACGGGTCCGCAGGCTCAGCGGTGTACCGGCTGACCGAGCCGAACACGATCCTCATGGGCCAGCACGGCGGGACGATGGAGAAAGTTCCGGTGCCGCGCGAGTTCCTCGTGATTGAAGGCAGCCCCCGCAACCCTGACGAGGGGAATCCGAGTACGGTCTTCCGGTATGACCTGGTGTACGAGCTCACCTCCGCCATCGTTGAGGACCGCGATGCACTACCCGGTTTCGACCACGGGGCACTCGCTCAAGGCGTCGCCGATGCGGTGCTGGAGTCGGCCGAGAAGAAGACCTGGGTCGAGGTGAATCACCAGTTGGGATAACCGTCGCATGCGAGCCCCCGGCGTGAGCCGGGGTGTTCCCCGCTAGGGAGCGTACGCAATGATCGATGATCGTCCCCGATTCAAACGAATACGGATACTTGTTGGTCGTTAATTGATTCCTCGGAACACCCCGGCTTACGCCGGGGGCTCGCCCATCGGATTGGACACACTCCCATGACACGTCGCCGCATTGGACAGACCGACCTGTGGGTCTCCCCGGTCGCGCTGGGTTGCTGGCCGATTGCGGGGATCACGAGTATTGGGGTCACGGAGGCGGATAGCCTTGCCACGATCGCTGCGGCGCTGGATGCCGGGATCAACTTCTTCGACACAGCGTACTGTTACGGGTACGACGGAGAGAGCGAGAAGATGGTCGGGCGAGTCTTGCAGCCCCATCGACGGGAGGTCGTCATTGCCACGAAATGCGGCATCAGCTGGACCCCGGATCAAAAACAGCTGAAGGACGGTCGACCGGAGACGATCCATCGGCAGTGCGACGAGAGCCTGACGCGGCTCGGGATGGAGGTCATCGACCTCTACTACCTGCATGCCCCGGACCCGAACGTCCCCGTCGCCGAGTCCGCCGGTGCGATGAAGGAGCTGCTCGATGCCGGGAAAATCCGCGCTGTCGGCGTCTCGAACTTCTCCCAGCTCAGCCAGTACGAGGCCTTCCACGCCGTCTGCCCGATCTCGGCGGATCAGCCGCACTACAACATGTTGCAACGCGAGATCGAAGCCGAGCAGCTCCCCTGGTGCCAGAAGCACAACGTCTCGGTCATGGTTTACTGGCCGCTGATGAAAGGGTTCCTGGCGGGAAAGCTCTCTCGCGATCACGTCTGGGATCCGAAGGACGGTCGCCAGAAGTACCCGGTCTTCCAAGGCGACCAGTGGGATAAGACGCACGACTTCCTCGACAAGCTTCGGCCGATTGCGGGGCGGCACAACCGCTCGCTGGCCGAACTGGTCACCGCTTGGACCATCCAGCGTCCTGGGATCACAACTGCTTTGTGCGGAGCCAAGCGGCCCGACCAGATTTTGGAATCCGCCGGGGCGATGGACTTGGTTCTCACCAGCCATGATCTGGTCGAGATCGACCAGGCGATCCGCGATCGCGGCGAGGTCTTGTCACGCGCCGCTGTGACGTGACGTGGGACGGGCACATTGGCCCGTCCGATCGTGGGGCGAGATCTCGGGCTGTTCGCGACTCCCGATTGCTTCTCACCGGGTGAGGCTGCAGAGATGGCTCGCATCCGGGCCTGACAACGCAGGGGATGGCCAGAGCTTCCTCGGCGGTGCTTTCGCGAGTGTTGAGCCGTCACTCGAAAATCTCTTTCCGCAGACTCAGATTCCGTTTCACTTATGCTATCATCACGCGATCCCGTTTTGGTCATTGCAGCGGCTCTGTGGGCATGCCACGATGTACCATTCTTCGGCACCCGAGGGCGTTCGCGTGAGTCTGTCCGACCGCGCACCCTCGATCAATGGACTCATTCACGCTCAGAGGTTCCCACTCATGTCACGTCGTTCGTTCCTGAAAAACTCCGCAGCTGCCACAGCTGGGGCCGTGTTGTTGAACAGCTTGTCATCGTCGGTCTATGCGGCGGGCGATGATGCGGTCAAGGTCGGGCTGGTGGGCATGGGGGGCCGGGGGACCGGAGCCATCAGCCAAGCTCTGTCGACCGAGGGGAAGGTCAAGCTGGTGGCTGTGGGTGATGCGTTCTGGGACGTGATCGATGACCAGCTGAAGCAGGTCGCGAACGCCATGAAGGGGAAGCCGAACGAATTCAAGCCGGACGATGTCCAGAAGTTCGGCGGGATGGATGCGTACAAGCAGGTGATCGAGAGCGACATCGACGTGGTGGTCCTGGCGACTCCTCCCGGTTTCCGCCCGATGCACTTTGCACATGCCGTCGATCAGGGCCGCCATGTGTTCATGGAAAAGCCCGTCGCGACTGATCCGTCGGGTGTCCGTCTGGTGCTGGAGAAGGCCAAGCTGGCCAAGGAGAAGAACCTCAAGGTCGGAGTCGGACTCCAGCGGCGGCACGAAGCGCATTACCTCGAACTGATGAAGATGATTCACGACGGGGTGATCGGCGATGTCCTCGCCAGTCGCGTCTACTGGAACGGCGGCGGCGTGTGGGAACCCAAGAAGACCCGCGAGCAGGTGAAGACCGAAATGGAGTACCAAATGTGGAACTGGTACTACTACAACTGGCTGTGCGGTGATCACATCACGGAGCAGCACATCCACAACCTGGATATCGGCAACTGGATGAAGAACGCTTATCCGGTGTCGGCCAACGGCATGGGCGGACGGCAGGTCCGCACGGACAAACGGTACGGCGAGATCTACGACCATCACGCGGTCGAGTTCACCTATGCCGACGGGACTAAGATGTTCAGCCAGTGCCGTCACATCCCGGGCTGCTGGAATGCGGTCGAGGAACACGCCCACGGCTCGAAGGGGATCGTGAACTTTGGCGGCAAGCACATCGAGCTGGCGGGTGGCGAGAAGATCGCGTCGAAGACGAAGGGGGAAAACCCCTATCAGGTCGAACATGATGACCTGTTCAAGGCGATCCGCACGAATGCCCCGAACTACAACGAGGCCGAGTACGGAGCGATGAGCACGATGACCTCGATCCTTGGTCGCCTGTGTACCTACTCGGGCAAGGTGGTCACGATGGAGCAGGCCCTGAATTCTCAAGTCAGCATCATGCCGAAGACGTTCTCCTTTGACTCTGATCCACCGGTCATGCCCGATGACAAGGGCGAATATGCGATTGCCGTACCCGGCAAGTCGGTCGTCGTCTGATCTCTGGTCGCCAGACCGCATGTCGTCCGCAAACGGGGGCCAACTGGCCCCCGTTTGTCTTGGAGGCCTTGGCTGCTCGCCCCAGAGCACTTTGAGAATTGATGTTCAAAGGCGATCGGTCAGACTTGTCTGACCCGTGGGATAGGCTCCCAGCCTGTCACCTCCAACGAAAAGACAGGCTGTAAGCCTATCCCACGGTCAGCTTTTTCTGTCCGTTCGCCAAAGAGGATTTCTGGAACACTAATCTTCGCGAATGAACACTAATCTCGATGCCTGCTTGCAGAATCGAAAGCCATCAGTTTCACTCTCCCTGATTCGCGATTTGCAATATCGAGCCCACAGCGAGTCGAAGAAAAGGTGTCACGCAGAGTCGCAGCGAGCGCAGAGAAGTTCACTAGAAAACTCCTCCTCTCTGCGTCCTCTGCGCCTCTGCGTGAGCCTTCTGGACGATCGACATCGTGATGTCGATCCCCGACGAAGGGCTTTGGCATCGTCGCCGTTCGCCTCCTACTTTCGTTTCTGCAGGGAAGTATTTAGGCCATTGAACCTACATGAATTAGTGATTATCAGTGGAGATTAGTGTTCCTGCCTCCTGATGCTTTTCCGGTGAACACCAATTCTGGATATGCCATTAGGGAGTGGCAGACCCCGCCGGGATCAACTGATCCGGGCGATAGCCCGGCCCCAGCCGGGTCAGGTCGCGGCGGAAGATCACGCGCGGCGGTTTCTGCGTGGCGTCAATGACCGCTTCGATGCGAGTCACCGCACCGCCCTTGTCAAAGCATCCGATCGACTGCACCGAGATGACATCGCCCCGCGCACACAGGTATTTGTCGAGCAACTGCATCGTGGGCAGATCCGCCAATCCCTCGATAAGCAACCACCCGGTTGTGGCCCGTTGACCGATCAACTCGGTCAACGGAAGCCCGTCCGCATCGATCAGCTGATGGCTGGCGATCAAGTCGGGCAGGTCGACGGGCATGTCGGGAACTCCGAAGAGGACTTCGCGTCGAGCTTGGTTGATATTAATGCGCCCATCCAATGTCGTGGCCGAGGTGGTTGTCATTTTCTCGAGCAGCGTGGGCAGCGTCGTGGCCAGTGCGCCGGTGGTCAACCAGGGGCTATCGAGCGTGGTGTCAGTGCCGTCAATGGCGACCGTGACCTGGGCATCGACCAGTTCATAAAGCGACACAATCGTGACCTTAGCCCCCGGAGATAGGTCCATCCCGGCGCGTGTGACACCTCCGGCGTCGCTGCCCGCCCCGTCGGTGCCGCCCCCCGAACCGGTCGCGACCCGCGTGATCTGCTGGGCAATTCCGTTTCCGATCGCCTGCAAAATGTCGTCCGTCGTCGCGTCCCCCGTCGACGCAGTTGTCGACCCGGCCACAGCCGACGGCGTGACCGGACCGTTCAGCCGGAAAGCCGTGATGAACATCGCGGTCTCTGCGCCGTACTCGTCATTGAGCTGGTCATACAACTCGGTCAACAGCGGCTGGTTCAAGTCGATCCGCTCAGTCTTTCCGTCTTGCTGGAGATTCGATTCGCTGGAGAAGATGGTGAGGTACGCATTCCAGCCCAGATCGAGCAGCCCGTCCTCATTATCTGGGGGAGACGTGAAATCTCCGTCATTCTCATTCGGATCGAGCAGACCGTTGCGATTGGCGTCCTCGCCGTAGAGCAGTTCCGGCGTCACGCCGTTCACCAGCAGCAGTTCATCGATCGATTCACAGGCTCCATTCTTGGCACTGTAGGGCGGCTCGAATCCCTCGTAGGTCAACGACTCCGCCCCATAGGTCCGCTCATCCTCGTCCGCATCGACCCAGTCCTGGATGCCGTCTGCGGCCTCATCCGTCATGCCGGGGATCGCCAGCAGGAGGGCATGCGACTGGTCCTCGTCGAGGTCGAGCGCGGTGATCGCATTGATGTTGATCTTCGACGACTCATCCACCAGCCCGAATCGCAGCTGCTTACCAGCCGGGTCGTTCTCGACGGGCGCGACCAGACTAAACCGTCCACGTCCCGTGTCGGTTGCGGACTCGAGCAGTGTCACTCCCCCGAATACGTCCGGATTGTGGTAGATGTTTTCGGTCTCGATGTCTGCCGGATTGCCCAGCATGGCGGCGGCGTACTCGATCCCGGAATCGGCCAGTGCGCGTGACTGGGCCGTCCGCGCGGAGAAGTCTGCCGCACGGCGCTCGAGGATCATCGAATCGAGAAAGGTGTAGGCCCCCAGGGTGAGCAGGACGACAACGATCAGCACCACGATGAGGGCGCTGCCGCGACGGGAAGGTTGAGGGTTGAGGGTTGAGGGTTGATGGTTGATGGTTGATCGACAGAGCGGAATGCGCACACTCCCCCTCTGGCCACCCGCCATCCGCCATAAGCCATAAGCCTTCCTCCTCATATCTCCTCTCCCGATACCGGTGTCGACGACGGAACCTGGATGACGTGCTTGATCGGAATGATGGTGACCTGACCCGGCAGATTCAGCGAGCCGGGTTGTTTGTAGTCCTGCTTGATGAAGCCGATCGTGATCTCAATGGCTCGCGGGAGGCGTTCTTTGACCACGCTGTCCCACTCAGTGACCCAGGAGTACCCGTCGTAGTAGCGGAACTGGAGTGAGACCACCTCGCGCGCGAGGATCGACGCATCGGAGAGTGCGACAGTGTTGTTGGCGTCCTCCTCGACCTCGACCACTCCTCGCAGTCGGTCGGCCAGCTGCCGCGCGAGTGCCGGGTTCACGGTCAGCGACCGTCGACCGCTGTCATCCGGGAGAGCGGTGGTCGGCGTGATCATGCCCCAGGTGACGCGCACGCTGTCGCTGGTCGCGGGGAGCGATGTTCCGGTTTGCTCATTCGATTCGTCGGGAACAAAATCCTCTCGCGCGGGCTGGCTGATGTCGAGTTGCAGCTGATCCGCAGTGCCGACAATGCCGAGGCTGGCCTGCGTGGAGTCGGTCGTGGAGGCAGTCTCTTCGGGAGTGGTGGTGGTCGTCGAAGTGGAGGGACTGGTGGCTGATGGTGTCGTCGCTTCGGCAGTCTCCTCTTCCTCTTGAGAGACGTTCGAGGGCGGCGTGAACATCACGGAGCCGATGTCCTCTGTCAGCAGGCGCAGCACGGCCAGCGAGACCTGCGCCCGGTCGATTCGCTCCCGCCCGACTTGTTCATACTTCCAGTGCATCGACACCGCAGAATAGATCGCCGAGATCAGCACGAGGCTTAAGGACAATGCGATCAGCATCTCGATCAGGGTGAAGCCGAAGCGCAAACTGTACGACGGACGTCCTCGTCCGTCGGGGGCGTGACGGACAAGGATGTCCGTCGTACCGTCGGGGGCCGACGTCCTCTTCATGGGGCCACCGCATTCTGCAACGATTCGAGAGCTGACTCACTGCTCCCCGAGGACTGAAAGATCGCCGGATCGCGCAGCAGCCGGGCAAACTGGACTTCGTGATCGGATATTCCCGCCGAGTTGAGATGATTCACGGTCAACAGCAGCCGCTTGATCGAGACATCTGTGTCGTCCTCAACGGTGAGTGTCCAGGTCCACTGCGGTGCATCGTCGAACGACTGCTGTTCAACAGGAGTCAGGGGCACAATCCCGGCGATCACTTCGTTGAGCTTCGATTCGCCGAGAAGTGACGCTTCGGCTCGCAGCTGGGCCTTCACCGAGGAGACGCTTCCCATGCGGAGGATTTCCGAGATGGCGGCCAGGGCGGCGAAGAGGAGAGCGAGGGCGATGACGACTTCCAGGAGGGTCATGCCACGGCGGGGGGGCGAGGCTCCTGCCGAGCCGTAGGCGATGTCGCTCCGCGACTCGCATTTCAGTGCCCAGAGCGTCAACTTCAAACGGAATGCGAGTGGCGGAGCGACATCGCCTACGGTCTGGGGTATCGCGGAGAGATAGGGATTCCTCATGGCTGCGCCTCCGGGCGGCGCATCCGCTCGACGCGCACGCTGCCGGTCAACCCGCGCACAGTCAGTTCGATGGTGTTGCCGCCTTTGTCGCGGATGACCAACCGAGCGTCCTGCGACTCTCCATTGGGACGAAACAGGATCGGCTGGGACCAGATGGTGTCTGTGTAGAGGGCTCCCTCCTTGAGGAGCGACAGCCACATCTCATTCAATCGCTGGCCGCCGGTCGACTTGCCAGCTTTGTCGGTGGCGGGCTCAAACTGGCTGTCAGTGGAGAGGAGGCCCACGACGGTTTTCACCTGGGGGGGAGCAGTCGTCCGGCTGTCCGTGGCGACAATCTCCGGACGATCAAACGGTAGGATGACAAACGCCTGGGCGTTCGGTTCGAACCGAAACTGGTAAGTGAGTCCGCTCTCAATCGCCAAGATCCGGGTCGTGGCCAATTCCCGGCGAACCGTCTCGACGTTCTGCTTGAGGGAGTTTTCTTCGATATAACGCATCATGCGCGGCCAGCTCAGGGCCGCCAGCGTGACCATCACGGCCAGTACCAGCAACAGCTCCAGCAGCGTAAAGCCAGCGTGAACGGAACCCCGCAGCCGCTGCGATTTCGCAGCGAGGCCGGGGGCCATCGGGAGTCGCACGAACAACTCGAACCTCCTCGTCTCCGCCGTTGAACCGGCGGGTTCTTCCACGCTGCATTCAAGTGTGAACAACAACTCTAGTTCTGGCAAGACGTTGCTGCACAGAATGACCCGTTTGACCAAAAGTCAGTCGGACCTAGAATGCGAGTCGCCTAAGTTCTGCCTGACGTGTTATTCTACATGTCTTCGATCGTTGTTGATTCCTCTCGTCTGTCATCCGCAAGGTGTCGTCATGAACATGAAAGCATTGTTGGGTGCCGTTCTGGCACTGGTTCTGGCTGTGGGAGGGGCCGCGTTTCTGGTCGCCAGTTTTGCGAAACCCTCGCCTCCACCACCGCTCCCTGTGCCCGAAGCCCTCAAGGATCAGCTGGACGCCAACCCTTTCGATCTCGTTTCACCCGGGCCGAAGCCCAAGGTTGTGGTCGACAGGCCCTACCATCAATTCAGTGCGATGATTCTGGGGACCGAGCAATCGCATGACTTCGTATTCAAGAACGAAGGCGAGGGGCCCATGCGGCTGGCCAAGGGGCGGTTGATGTGCAAATGCACAATTCCCGTCGTTCCGGATCAGGAGATCAAACCGGGAGAATCGATCAACATCAAGCTCAAATGGAAGCCAGAAGACTCCAACCGAGAATTCAGTAAAGAAGCGGTCATCTGGACCAATGATCCCGCGAATCCCAAGATTACACTCACCATCAAAGGTGAGGTCTATGAAGACCCGATGGCCTATCCGAGTGAGTATGCCCTCGGCGATGTCCCATTCAACAAGGATCACGAGAGTGAAGTCAGCGTGCTGTCCTCGACCTCCACAGAGATGAAGATCGACAATGTCGAGGTCAGCCATCCCGACTGGATGAGTGTCACGGTGACTCCTGCTGTCGTCCAGAAGTTCATTGATGAGGGGCTGAAATCGCCGACACCACTCTCGGGTTTCACTGTCAAACTCAAAATTACCCCCGATGAATCCGTGGGGCCGTTTACTGGCTGGGTGAAAGTCAAATCCAACCTGAAGGACGAAGCGAAAACGATCGTGGTCACGGGAGTGCGTACCGGGCCGATTTCGATTCATGGACAGGATTACCAAGCCGCCAACTCGATGGTTGACATGAAGCGGTTTAAGTCGACCGAGGGAAAAGTCGTGAAGCTGTTCGCGTATCTCGAACCCTTCGATCTAGATTTGCAGATCACTGAGATCATCTCGGAATCCAAGGGGCTGACAGCCTCGCTCCGCAAGGAAACAAAATCCGCTGGCTCTAAAAAGGATTTCTACATTTTGTCCCTCCAGGCCAACAAAAATCTCAGTCCGGGAACCGTCTATACGTTTGAAAAGCCCGATCAGCTGACATTGAAGACCAACCATCCTCATGTGCCGGAAATTCGGTTTAATGTGCGGTATGTCGTGAACTAGAATGACAGCGTGTTCGGTGGCGGAGTGTTGCGGAGTTCCCTGGGTGTTTGTGAGTCACACGATGGATCGATCAAACTGGAATGGCTGTCGTACTCGACTGCGGACCGGGAACGCCTGGCTGGTGATCTTGGTGATTCTCGTCGCCATGGTGGGGACGCTCGCTTTTTTGTGGAGCCGGAATGCCTCTCCGGCACGAGTGAACGCCCAGGCGGACTCGGGGACGAACACCGGGAAGACTCCTCCCTCCAATGGATCGACAGCCCCTGTCACCAAAGTTGCCCCCGAGCCGATCGTGAAGGATTGGCCCCCACCGGCCTTCGTATTGGCCATCACCGGCCAGCAGCATGGCTACATTGAGCCGTGCGGCTGTTCTCCGAGGCAGTCGGGCGGGCTGGCGCGACGAGCCGACCTGTTTCGGCAGCTCCGGGAAGAGAAAAAGTGGCCGGTGCTGGGACTCGAAACCGGTGGGGCGCTGGAAGGGTCACGGGTGACTCGTCGCCAGTCTCTGCTCAAGTTCAACATGAATCTGGATGCACTGAGCAGCATGGGCTACCGTGTTCTGGGACTGGGGACCGAAGAGCTCAAGTTGGGGGCTAACAAGCTGTTTGAGATCCACTCAGAGCGTAATGTCCAGGAGGGGTTCGATCTCCCTTTTGTGGCGGCGAACGTGATTCTGCATGGAAGTCCGGAGTTGGGGACACCCGTGGGATTTCGGCTGCTGGAGGTCGGCGGGAAGAAAGTCGCCGTGACCTCTGTCTTCGGAAACGAGTTCAAGGCGGAGTTCTCCCTCATCAACGAGGATGAGATCAAGATTATCGATCCGGCGGTGGCCTTGCCGAAAGTTCTGGCCGCCATGAAGGCCGAGAAACCGGACGTGCTAGTCGTGTTGTCCTACGACAATGTCGAAGCTTCTCAAGCCATCGCCCGTAAATATCCTGAGCTCGATGTCGTCGTCTCCGCAGCGGGGGCGGACGATCCGGGAGATGACTACGAAATGATCGGCCAGACGCTGTTCTTTGTGAGCGGGATGAAGGGCAAACATGTGAACGTGGTGGGGTTCTATCCTGGAGAGAAAGTCTCTGTCCGGTTCGAGCGCGTCGAACTCGACCAGGACCGATTTAGTCGTGCCCCCAAAATGCGGGAGTTGATGCTGAAGTATCAGGAACAGCTCAAAGACGAATGGCTCGACCCTTCCTCGGAAACTCGCACGAGAGCCCCCGAGCATCCGAGCGAGAATCAGTTCATGGGGGCTAAGTCATGTGCCCAGTGCCATGCGTCCGCCTATGAGGTCTGGGAGGGGTCCAACCACGCTCACGCCACAGCCTCCCTGCTCGACGGTCGCCCCGAAGAGGAGGGGACTTGGATCGATCGGACCTACGACCCTGAATGCCTGAGTTGCCACGCGACCGGCTGGGATGCCCAGGAGGCTCTGCCGTATCGAGACGGGTTCATCGACACCTTGACGACGCCTCATCTGGCGGGCAATCAATGCGAGAACTGCCACGGACCGGGTAGCCAGCACGTCAAATTGGAATCGGACTGGAAGAAATCCGGCGGTGCCCTTTCGGAAGCACTCACCGCCAGCCGTGTTGCCATCCGCGTGACAAAAGCGCAGGCCGAAAAAAAGGTCTGCCTCAAATGCCACGACTTCGACAATAGCCCCAAGTTCGACTTCAAGACTTACTGGCCGGACATCGAGCACCCGACGCCCGATGACGAGAAGTCGCCACCGAGGAAGTAGTCGTTCCTTTCTTTGGGTGATTGAACGTCGTGTCTCCCGTTTTCCGCTCTGTCGATCCACCATAAACCCTCCCCCCATGCTTCTCGTCGAACTCCGTAGCGACACCTTCACTCAGCCTGGCCCCGGAATGCGGCGGGCCATGGCCGAGGCGGTCTGCGGTGATGACATGGTCGGAGAAGACCCCACAGTCAACGCCCTCGAAGCCCGCATGGCTCAGCTGCTCGGCACGGAGGCCGCCGTTTTTGCCTGCTCCGGGACGCAATCGAATCAGATGGCAGTCTGGTCGCATTGCCGCAGTGGGGACGAACTGCTGATTGAAGAGACCGGGCACATTGCCAACTACGAAGCCGGTGGTCCTGCCGTTCTCAGCGGAGTCAGTTGTCGCAAGATTCGCGGCTCGCGCGGGATGCTGAGTGTGGAGTTACTCGATGCCGCACTGCGTCCCGGGAACCAGCACTTCTCCCCGACACGACTGGTGTGCATCGAGAATTCGACCAATATCGGTGGCGGGGCGACGTACTCGCTCGATCAGCTGCGAGCGATTCGTGAGTGGGCGACGGAGCAGGGTCTGCTCGTCCACATGGATGGAGCCAGGTTGTTCAATGCCTGCCGCGTGCGAGGGTATTCCGCGGCGGAGGTCGCGGCCTGTTGCGACACGGTGTCGATCTGCTTCTCGAAGGGACTCGGCTGCCCGATGGGGTCAGTCTTGGTCGGCTCGAAAGAGACAATTCAGCGGGCACGTCGCGCTCGCAAGGTCTTCGGCGGAGCGCTACGGCAAGCCGGATTCCCAGCTGCGGCGTGCCTGTACGCCCTCGATCACCACATCGAGAGGCTGTCGATCGACCATGAGAATGCGCGAGTCTTTGCCGAACGGATCGCCGGGATTCCCGGGGTGCTTGTCGACCCGTCGAGCATCGAGACGAACCTGGTGTTCTTCGAGATCGATCCGGCTTTCGCGACCGGGAACCAAGTCTCTCGGGCATTGGCAGACCGCGGTGTCCGCATCAACGCTCTCGCCCCGCAACGGTTGCGGGCCTGCACGCATCTGGATGTCGATCGCGAGGGAGTGCTGCGTGCCGCTGCGGTCCTGAAGGAGGTTCTGCTGTCCGGGGTGGTCGCCTCGACAGGGCCAGTTCCCGCCGGAGCCTACGGCGTACGATGATTTCGCTCCGCGACTCGCATCCCGCATGCCAAGAACGCTGATTCTTCGGGACTGCCTGCATGAACGGTACGCGGACTTGGACTTCGACCCAGGTCGAGGAAGAGTCGACCGGATCAACAAGCTGCGAACACGCTGGGGCGAAGGTGAAATTCATCCCATCTATCCTGCCGAAACCGTTGATCGGCGTGACCCTGCATCCGCTGTTGAATGGTTCAATGACTCCGTGACTCCGCAGTGAGATTCTTCAGCTGGCAACATTTCAGACACGCGCACAGGAGTCGGGCCGTGCAGGGGGCGCCAACCTTCGATGCTCGGCGCGCTACGGTCGATTCTGCCCGCGATACCGGGCACTGGCTTGCTTCAAAAAACGCTTCTCGGCTTCACTCAGCGAGTCGATTCCGCTGAGGTGGACCTTTTCCAGAAGAGTATCCAGCCGGGCCTCGGACTCGACCCGTTCCAATTCCTCTTTTTCCTGACGCTTCCGCTCGCGCTCGAGCTTCCAGCGTTCGAAGAGGCCGGGGGTGCGAGTGCGGCGGGGTGGGCCGTCTTCGTCATCATCGAACGATTCGTAGTTTTCGGAGTCTTGCATCTCGACACCGATCAGGTTCGCCGCCTGCAAGCGGATCCACTCCAAAATCGTGATCGGCAGCAGCATGTAGGACAAGAAAAGCACTCTGATGCCGTAGGAACTATTGATGTTCATGGCGACACAAGCGAGAACAACATGCGTGATCGTGCTGACCACCAGCATGGCCGTTTTGGCGACGATCGGTTCCCACCGATGACGAGCGACCGCATGCCACATGCTGGCTCCATCCAAGGGCAGCATGGGTAGCAAATTCAGCAGCAGCATCTTCCAGTTTAACGAGAACGTCAGCAACACCAGCCCGTGGAGGAAGGCCCCCTCCCAATGGATCTCTGGAAATTGCAACGGATGAAGCACCTCCGTGATGCTCGTCTGAGAGTTGTACACCCACGGCAGCAGCGCCGTACAGACTGCGAAATGAAACAGCGGGCCCGCAGCTGGGGTGAGGAACTCGGACTGAAACGTGGCAGCCCGTCGACAGAGCGCCAGCCCCCCCAGCGGCCAGATGATGACCTCGTCCGCATCGCCACCGGTCAGTCGAGCCGCGAAGACGTGGCAATACTCATGCAGTAGAATGGTCACGGTCAACACGGCAAATGCCAGTAAACCAATCTTCCACCCTAACGGCCCCACGAGCAAAAACAGCAGGGCCAGGTAAAACGGACTCACCCGGACTCGCGCTCCCCACAGGGTGCCGACCGGGAAGCCGAAGATCAGCGGACTGTCCGTCTGGAAATTCATCAAGGGGCCTGAGTTGCCGGGATTCTCGATCCGAGCCCGCTGCCCCTGAATGAGGAGTCATGCCGGTCCAGAGAAAACCATACTGAGATCGTACCACTGATGAGGCCAAGCGGCAAACTGCCTTTTCGTGATTTTGCGGCGATGTGCGTGCCTCAGAGTAGTAGGCAGCCGTTGGAAATTCACCACGAAGCCTCGGCGAGACTCCCCGGAGGCGGTCGGCCGAACTCGCGGCGGGGGAAATGATTCACGCAGAGGCGCAGAGTTCGCAGAGGTGAGGAGAAGA
The DNA here is from genome assembly GCA_031431195.1 of Planctomycetota bacterium. Taxonomy (GTDB): domain Bacteria; phylum Planctomycetota; class Planctomycetia; order Planctomycetales; family Planctomycetaceae; genus TH-plancto1. The sequence goes on from JANPCU010000253.1 coordinate 17,193, forward strand.
GTGGGGAAGGGCCAAACCCTCTGCGGGCTCTGCGCCTCTGCGAGAGCCTTCTGCTTTCCTGTCGCCTCGCAGCAGAGCACTTGGGGGGTGTCACCTATTCTTGTGATGCACACACGGCGGCTGCCGGGTGGCGGGGTCAGGAGGCTTTGCGCATGGCCCCGACTCGGGAGACAATCGTTCGCATGATCTCTGGTCTCGATCTCAGAAGTCTCGCCAACGACGAGTGAGGCCCCCGTTCCCTCGATCGAATCACCCAGCTGGCTACACCCTCGCCGGGGCCATCCGTAAAGCCTCCTGCCCCCGCCACCCACCGCGCTGCGACTTCGTGTTTGCCTTTCGAATGTGCCAGGGATGAGAAAAATCTGCCACAGAGTGACTTTGCCAACTCAATGACCGGCCACGCGGGCGAAGACCGCCACATAGACCTGGCCCGCCCCGGCTTGTTTGAGCACCTTGGCACATTCATGGGCGGTGGTCCCGGTGGTTAAGATGTCATCGACGAGTAACACCGTCGCGCCGCCAAGTGTCGCCCCGCCGCCGATCCCGAATGCCCCGCGCAGGTTGGTCTTGCGGGTGGTCACCGGGAGCAGGGCCTGCTTCGGCGTATGCTTGATCTTGAGCAGTAGATCAAACCGGGCCGGGATGCGAAGTGACGAGGCAAACGTCTCCGCCAGAGTCGACGGACTGACATGCGTTCGCCACAGGTGCTCCGACCAGCGATGCGGGACGGGGATCACCAGGTCCGGGGACCAGGCGGCCAACTCTGTCCGCCGCAGAGCCTTTAACTGTTGTGCCAGCCCCATGGCGATCGAGTGGCCCGACTGCATCTTGGCCCGCAGACAGGCGGTCCGGAGCGTGTCACGGTAGGGGCCCAGCGAGCAGACGGCCTCAAACGCAAAGCGTTCGTCACGGCAGTAGACACATCCATTTGCAGTCTCGACATACGGACCGACACTGGCACTGCACCGTTGGCACTGCCGACCAGCCAGATCACGGCAGGCCTGCTGGCAGTGGAGGCAGAACAAGCCATCCGCCTCGCCCCCCGCTTCGTGGAGTTCACAAAACGGACAGAGCGCCGGGAAGCAGAAATCGAGGAGCGCGGACCAAGTTCGTTGTATCCACTGCGGATGGGAAGTGAAGGTCGGCATATCGATCTCTGTCAATAAAGCGAGTCGTGGAAGGCGATGCCGATCGTCGCTCACGTGACTCCGCGACTCAGACCTCCTCACATTCCATGGGAATGCGGGAGGGGCCATTGGCAGTGCTCCGGAAAGCTCCAGCCGTTGAGCCTCTGAGATCTGTGCCGGTGCGACAGTGGGATGCGACGAGACAAGTGATGCCAGGAAGCCAGCAGCTTTGCATACTTCACGCCGCCCGGTGAGATCCGTAGCTACCCTTCGCCAGGGAGCGTGTACGCGAGCCAATTCGCCGGCATTCAGGCACTGAGAAGGATCATCCGGCACCTCAATCGGCGGCGTGAACCACCCGCATGAATGGGGCGACATCCCCGTCGCTCCATTCGACATGTACCCGCCCCCCCAGTGACTGATCACGGCGTCTTCTTCAGCAACTCCTCGATCGACTTCCCGAATGCTTCGTTGACGAGTTCGGCGACCGTCTGGCCTTGCCCCTGAGCCAAGGCGGAGAGTCGTGCATACTCCCGCAGAGTCAAGGACTGGTGGGACTGAATCTTGGCGGTCCGGGACTCGAGCCAGGCGTCATTCGCTTGTTTCAACTGCTCCTCACTCAGCCCAAAAGCCTTCAAAATCCCGTGGGCCATTAACCGGTCGCCCAACGGTCCCATATGCACTCCATCGGATGTCAGTTGCAGTTTGACCTGCTGGCCACCCTCCGTTGCGGGCTTGATCGCCGCCTGCATGTCGGCATTCAAGTCGGCGAGCAGGCACTTCTTATCGGCGGCCAGTCGACGGAGAAAATCGTTGTAGGGAGCGAGCTTCTGATTGGTGTCGTTCCTGGCATCCTCGTGGATCATGGTCGAGGTCAGAATCATCACCTGGATACCAGCGGCCTGAGCCTTGTCGACAATCTCGGTGATGTTCTTCTGATACGCTTCGAGCGGCACACCCTTCGCCCCATGCCAGACATCGTTGACTCCACAGCTAAGGGTCATCCAGGTCGGCTTCTGGCTGATCACGTCACGATCAAGGCGTTCGAGCATCTGGTTGGATTTGTGTCCGCTGATTCCCGCGCCGATGATCTCGATCTTGATCCCAGCGGCGGCCAGACCACTCCCCACGAGTTGGACATACCCCCCGGGATGGCCAGCGCCCCCCTGCGTGATGGAGTCGCCCAGAAAGGCGATCTTATTCCCGGTCTTGATCTGGGCGTCTTCCCCCATGACGAAACCGCCGGTCAACACACAAAACATGAACAGATTCGCAACCGTGCGGAATGGGATCATCAGTCGTCCTCGGAGAAGTGGAGTGGAAGCGGTCAGTGGTGAAAGTGTTCTACGCGAAAGTGATTGATCATTCCACAATTCGGTGAGCGCCCTCGTCGCCTGGCCCCCGAGGTCCGGGCGGAACAGACCTCGGGTCCGTTCTACTTCTCGGCGCACAGGCAATCGTGGAATGTTAAAATCCTCTGCCAGCAACGCCATCTCCACCTCAAGAAGCGAGAGCCTAGACATCGCTTTTGATCTCCAGGTGACGCAGGCACAGGAAGGATTCAAGATGAGAGTCTGTCCTCGTAACCTCTTGTTGCCTGGCAACCCAGCGGGGTGGCACCCTGGTTCAGATAAGACGCAATTGATTGGGTCTGCGAGGCAATCCGCCGGGCTTGGGATTCGATCGATACTTCGCGCGGAGAGAAATGAGGCATTTCGAAGGACGGACATCCTTGTCCGTCCGTGTGAAAAACTCGGAGAGCGACGGACGAGGACGTCCGTTGCACGCCTCGATCTGACCCGCGCGAGGTCTATTTCCCCAGCGAACGGATCATCTCCGTCGATACGGCCACCGTCCGCCGACACTCCACACACTCAGTCGCCTTCCGTTCGCCATCCATGACGCCTCACAGCTTGACCACCATCCCGGCCATCAGGCGTGATCAAGCTCACTGAAACTTGGTCATTTGCAACGGTTTGCCGTTCGTGTTCAGCGGATGATTCGTGCGCTCTCGTCGCCCGTCCCAGATCGGCTATCATGCTCTGGAGCCCACTCGGCAAGCGATGCGGGGCCAGCCAATTGACCAAGGGAGACTGGTGTGGAATCACGAGCATTGCCTCGCAACCCGACGCGTTCGGTGCAGATCGGATCCGTGACGATCGGCGGCGGAAATCCGATCGCGGTCCAAAGCATGACCGCGACTCACACTCAGAACATTGAGGCCACTGTCGGTCAGATTCGTGACTTGGTGGCTGCGGGGGCGGACGTGATTCGAGTCGCGGTCGATAGCCGCAAGGACGCCGATGCCCTGGGCGAGATTGCCCAACTGGTCGAGGCCAACCTCGCGGTCGATCTACAAGAGAATTACCGCATGGCGGAGCTAGTCGCCCCACATGTGGCCAAGATCCGCTACAACCCCGGCCATCTGTATCACCACGAACGCGAGAAGCCGTGGCAGGACAAGGTCCGCTACCTCGCCGACATCGCCGGACAGCACGACTGCGCGATGCGAGTCGGTGTAAACTGCGGCTCGGTGGACCCGGGGAAGAAGGAAAAGTACGACGCACATGACTCGATCTCTCCGATGCTGGAGAGTGCCTTGGAGCATTGTGCGCTCCTCGACTCGCTGGGGTTCACGCGATACGCGGTATCCCTCAAGGACTCCGACCCCCGCAACGTCATTGAGGTCAACAAACGCTTCGCGGCCGAACGCCCCGATGTCCCGCTGCATCTCGGCGTGACCGAAGCCGGGATGCCGCCCGATGGGATCATCAAGACCCGCATCGCCTTCGAACAGCTGATCAGCCGGGGCATTGGTGACACGATTCGTGTTTCGCTGACAGTCCCGAACTCCCGCAAGTCGGAAGAGATCGTCGCCGGGCACAAGATTCTGGAAGACATCGCCGCTGGGCGAGTCCGAAGCGTCGTCGACTACGGCCTCCAATCGCTGAACATTATCAGCTGTCCGAGTTGCTCGCGGGTCGAGAACGAGGCGTTCATCGATCTGGCCGCAGCTGTCAAGGAAATGACGGCGTATGCCAAGGACCACGCGCTGACGATTGCCGTGATGGGGTGTCGTGTGAACGGTCCGGGTGAGACGGACGACGCGGACTTGGGACTCTGGTGCGGTCCGAATTTTGTGAATCTCAAGAAGGGGCCGGAAGAGGTCGGGGCGTATACCTATGACACAATCCTGCCGAAGCTCAAGGCGGAGCTGGATGCCCTCATTGCGAGGAAATCCGCGAAGGCGTGATCTCGCGGTGGAGTAAATGGGGGTTAAGCCATGACGAAGCCCACACGACAGCCAACCACAGACGAGTGGGCGATGTTCCACGGGATCTCGACTGCTTCGACTCCCCCGGCCGTTGAGGATTACGGAGTAATCCGCAGAGTTCCAACACGGGCACTGCTCGACGTGGAGGTCTTCGAGTGAATCGCCACTCACATTTATACTTCACGCGGCTCAGATCGAGGCGTACGACGGACGTCCTCGTCCGTCGCTCCCCGAGTTTTTCACTCGGACGGACAAGGATGTCCGTCCTACGAAATGCCTCATTTCTCACCGCGCGAAGTCTAAGAGTCCGGCACTCTGGTCTTCTCCGTGCCTCCGTGGTGAATTTCTGCCGACTCTGTGATCCTCACACGGTATAGACGTATGGACAGTCGGTGATCAACACGTCATCAATCCGCAAAGTGCCGTCTCAGAACAGCTCGCCACTGAACGTGCATGGCCTCATTTTCTGGTTGCTCTCGAAAGGGCCTCGCGTTAGCGATCTCGTATTGACCCACCAGCGGTTCGGGCAGCCCTGCGTTGACGGCACTCAACAAGGCTTCGAGCTTCCGAAAGTTGGTCTGATCGAAGCGGGAGTCCGCCACGATGGCTGCGAGTAAATCGCGGGTGTCCGGGCGTTGAGCGTCTTGAACCTGACGCAGAAAATCTGCAGATCCAGCGTAGGCCTGGTAGAACCAGTCCACAATGGCTTGTTTCTCGCTGATTCCGGCGATTCGCCAGAGGGTTCCGATCAGAATCGCCTGCTGTTCCTCTCCCTCCCTCCCATGCGTTGGGCATTGCTCCCGGGCCGCTGCAATGATCGCCTTGGCTCCGGCCAGATCTTTCGGGCCTGTCAGTTCCGCAGCTGCGGCGGCCCAGCGGGATGCCTCACGGAATGTGGAGAGTTACGGATCCTTTCCGCACTCCAGGAGTCTCGGAGCATCCTGGGGTCTGAGCAGTTCTGTGGCATGCTGCAATACAAAACGGGCCATGAGGGAGAATCGCATTGTCCGTTGCTTGTCATCAAACCAGAGGTCCGGGTCTTCCGTGATTCGCTTGTGTTGCAGGAATTGGACGATGGCGTCTGGTCCGATGGCTTGGAGCGCGGCCAGTAAATTGGCATCTGCTGGATAGTTTCCTCCCCGATCGTGCAACCCGTTCCAGTCACTGTGCAACACGTACAGCAACGTCGAGGCTCTCTCCAAGGGGGGGGGGCGCATTGATCTCTGCCAAGACCCGATCGATGTCCTCTTGGTACTGCGGTTGCAGGGGTGAGGTCCGCCGTGTGGCCCGCCACAACCGTGCCAGGAACCAGCTGGCACACGATTTTCGCCCTGCGCGGCACGGCCAGTAATCGGCGAATCGAGTTCGATGCGGTTGGTATGCCGCATCGGTGTACCACTTGCACATCGATCTCGCCACGTCGCCGACGGTTTGAGGGGCCTCAATGGAAGACACCGGAACAGTAATTCGTGGAGTGCCTTTTGCATGCATCAAGACGGCATAGCTCCGGCCGGAATCGTTGATGTTCATGAACGAAGCCGAGGAGTCTTCCTCCAGTGAGGCGATCAGCGGCAGATCCTCGAACCTTTCACCGACAAACAAGGCTCCCAGTGCGAGTGTGCGGACTTTCGCATCCGGGTGCTTGACGAGCGGACGCACCACTTCGGGATGCTGGGACCAAGCGAGCAAATCGGCCAACAGCCGGGATTGTTGATCGAATGCCTCCGGGGGCCAATCGATATGTCTGTGGCGATTGAAGAGAATGTCGTTCGTCGCAAAATGTGTATACGTCTTTGCTCCCTCCTCAATTTCCTTTTGGACGGTGAGTGCCTGCTGCTCGGGTGCGGAGAGTGAGGGAGTGGGTTTGCAGCCGCTCACCCCGAGAATGATCAGGAGTAGATAGTGGGTGGTCTTCATCGGGGACTCGTTCGACTCGCGCGACGGAGGGGTGAACCGAATTCAGCGGGAGGGCCAACTCTTGGGATCGATCTCGAGGCCGGAGAGTTCCACAGTAGACTCGAAGGTCGCGAGGATTTCTGACATCAGGAGACCGCCTGACAGACTTGCCCTCGCGCCGTACATCCCTTCCAATACTAACGAATCCATTTCCCCCGATTCGTCCCAGCCCCGTGTGTGGAGACTTCTCATGACTTACCGACCTCTCAGTCGTCGATCATTCCTTCAGACTGCTGCAGCTGCCGCAGCTGCGACGTATGCGGCTCCGGCGGTGATCTCTGCCGAGACGCAGAAGACCGAGCTGCATGTGGCCACGGTCGGGGCCAACGGGATGGCGTGGAGCGACCTCTCCGCCGTCGGGTCACATGCCAAGGTGAAGTTCGTCGGGTTCTGCGATGTCGACTCGGCGCGGTTCGACAAGGTCGATGAGAAGTTCCCCGGCGTGGCTCACTTCGCCGACTACCGCGAGATGATCGACAAGCTGGGCGACAAGCTCGACGCGGTGATCGTCTCGACGCCGGATCACATGCACGCTCCAGCGGCGATGTATGCGATGAATCGCGGCAAACATGTCTACTGCCAGAAGCCACTGACGCACACCGTCTGGGAAGCCCGGCAG
>JANPCU010000254.1:0-10135 GCA_031431195.1 Planctomycetota bacterium
CCAGCCTGTCAATTCGCAGGGGATGACAGGCTGGAAGCCTATCCCACGGCCCACGTTCTGGCGAACGTAGCTACGACAACGGAGACTGCATGTTCAAGGAATTGGCCGCCCTCACCCACCTCATGAAGAACGCGGGAGACATCCAGCGTCAGATGGGGGAGATGAAGGACCGTCTATCCCGCACGACGGTCGACGGACGCTCGGCATGTGGCCAGGTGATCGTGACCGTCACCGGCAAGATGGAGGTGCAGGCCGTTCGTTTTGCCAGCGACCCGCACCAGATCGGCACCCAACACGCGGTCGAAGCCCTCGTTTTAGAGGCGATCAACCACGGCCTCCGCCAAGCCAAAGACCTCGCAACGCGAGAGATGAAGTCGGTCGCCAACACCCTCGGACTGCCCGCCGAGATGCTGGCCAAGTTCGGGGTGAGTTGATCTCGGCGAGCCCCCGGCGTGAGCCGGGGTGTTAGCACCCTCGACCTCCCCCTCATGACGATTCACTCACGGAAACACCCCGGCTCACGCCGGGGGCTCGCCCAATGCCCCCACGACTCCCCCCCAGTGACGATCACCCCTTCGGCCCAGCGGTCGGGCGGTTGGTGAACGAGTTCGCCTCCCTCCCTGGCATCGGGCGCAAGACGGCCGAGCGGCTCACCAACCATATCGTCAGCTGCTCCAAGCGAGACGCGATGGCCCTCGCCGATGCAATCCGAGTCGTCAAAGACACCGTCCGGCACTGCTCGCTCTGCTTCAATCTGACGGACAAGGAGCTGTGCAGCGTGTGCAGCGATCCCCGTCGGGACCGGACGCACATCTGTGTCGTGGAGCAGCCGCGCGACCTGACCGCTCTGGAGGCGACGGGGGCCTTTCCCGGCACTTACCATGTCCTGGGAGGTCGGGTTTCTCCGCTGGAAGGGATTACACCGGCGGATCTGACCATCGACCAGTTAGTCAACCGGGTCAAACGCGACGGCGTCACCGAGATCATCATGGCCCTGAATCCCACACTGGACGGCGACGGGACCGCACTGCTGATTTCGAACCTGTTTGAGGGGGTCACGGTTCATGGACAACCCGTGCAAATTACGCGCCTTGCTCGCGGGATCGCCACCGGGAGTGTGCTAGAGTTTGCCAACAAGGAGATGCTGTCCGACGCCCTGCGCGGACGGCAAACGTTCTGAAGAGAAGCTCGCTCCGCTTCGAAGACTTCGCGTCGCGGCTAAACGTCCGACTCCCGACTCCCGACTCCCGACTCTGAATCATGCACCTGAACGTTTCTCAGCAAATGCGGATGTCCCAGCAGATGAAGCTGGCGCCGCGCATGATCCAATCGATGGAAATCCTCCAGCTGCCGCTCATGGCGCTGCAGGAACGCATTGACCAGGAGTTAGCGGAAAACGTCTGCCTCGAACAAGTCGAGCGCAAGACGGATGAAGGCCGCTTTGACTCCGAGCATGTCGATTCCGGGGGCGACCCGTTCGAGGTGGCCCCCCGTGTCGAGATCGATCGCCAAGAACTGGTCGCGGGCAAAGAAGACAACAACGCCAGCGACTTTGAGCGGCTGGTGGAGATCTCTCAGGACTGGCCGGACGACAACTATTCCAGCGGCTCGCGCGTCTCCGGCAACCAGATGGACGCCGACTCCGACCGCCAGCACGACACGATGTCGAATGCGGAGAACCGTCCGCAGACGCTCTGCGATTACCTGGTCGATCAGTTCCACTACTTCGATGTGCCATCGGAAGAGCGGGCCTTTGGCGAGTACCTGATCCAGAATCTCGATGACAACGGGCGGCTGCAAAGTTCGCTGCCGGAGTTGTGCCAAGTGTTCGGCTCGACGATGACCCTGACCAAGGCCGAGCATGTTCTCCAACTGATCCAGAAGCTCGACCCACCGGGCATCGGAGCCCGCGATCTGAAGGAGTGTTTGCTGCTCCAGATCAAGCCCGACTCGCCGCTGCGGGAGTCGATGATCAATCTGATCTCGTGCCACTTTGACGATCTGTTGCAGAACCGCTTGCCGCTGATTGAGCGGAAGACTGGGTACTCGCTCGACCAGATCAAGTCGACGATGGAGCAGATGCGAACTCTCGACCCTTATCCGGGTAAGGGCTTCGTCAAGGAGTCGGTGCAGCAAGTCACCCCCGACTTGAATGTCGACAAGGACGACAGCGGCCAGTGGGTGGTCTCGCTGATCGAAGAGTTCGTCCCCGAACTGCGGATCAGCAAGCGCTATCTGCGGATGCTGGAGGGGAACCCCGACCAGAAGACGAAGGAATTCATCAAGCGCAAGGTCGAGTCGGCCCGCTGGCTGATCGACTCGATCGCCCAGCGGTACGAGACTTTGAAGAAGGTCGCGCAGGAGATCGTCAACCGTCAGAAAGAGTTCCTGGAGTCCGGCCCCGAGGCGATCATCCCGCTGAAGATGCAGGACATCGCCGACGTGGTCCATGTCCACGTGACGACCGTCTCCCGCGCTGTGGATGACAAATACATCGTCACCCCGCGTGGCATCTACCCGCTCAAGCGATTCTTCGGCGGCGGCACCAAAACCGAAGACGGGGACGACGTTGCCTGGGACATTATCCGCATCAAGATGAAAGAAGTCGTCGACGCCGAAGACAAGTCGAACCCGATGAGCGACGACGACATCGTCGAAGCCCTCAAGACCCACGGGTACACCCTCGCCCGCCGTACGGTGACCAAGTATCGCAAGGCACTGAACATCCCGTCGTCACGACAGCGCAAGGTGTTTTAGTCAGTCTCAGCCCTCACTCGCTGTAGTTGCCTCTCGTCAGAGTCGTTGCTCAAGACATCTGTGAGGTGTAGCATGGGGTTTGTCGTCGCCTGATTAGGAGTTGAGATGATGCCAATTCAGGTCTCGCATCCGGGTGAATCGAGTCACGCCCAGCCCGCCGTTGCTTTGGAGTCGGGATGCGTCACTTTTGAAGAACACTTACGACTGAACTCGAGGTGGGCGCTGAGCGAAGGTTCACTCTTCTTTCAAAACGGCGGAGCAGTTCAGCATTCGCTACAGCGGATCGCGGGTCGCTTAGAGGAACTGGGAATCCCCTATGCCATCGTTGGCGGCATGGCGCTGTTTCAGCATGGCTTTCGCCGTTTTACCGAGGATGTGGATCTGCTGGTGACTCGCGAAGGCTGGAACCTCATTCATGAGAAGCTGATGGGACGGGGCTACGTCTCGCCATTTTCCGGCAGCCGAAACTTGCGGGACACCGAAACGGGAGTGCGGATTGAGTTTCTGATTACCGGGGGATTCCCTGGCGACGGAAAGCCGAAACCGATCGCGTTTCCCGATCCAGCCCAGGTGGCCGTGGAACTCGACGGACGCAAGTACGTTCCGCTGGTGACTTTGATTGAGTTGAAGTTGGCCTCGGGGCTCACAAACTCATCGCGATTGAAAGATCTCGCGGATGTCCAGGAGGTGACCAAAGCCTTGAACCTGCCGATCACCTTTGCGGATCAGCTGCATCCGTATGTGCAGGACAAGTTTCGTGAGTTGTGGTCGCCAGCGGATGAGACTCCGTGAAACTCTCGGCAAGGCGTGTCCGAATTGGGAAGGTAAAACATGATCCCATTTCTACTGGCATCGGACTTCGGCAACCTTTGGGCAATGATCACTCTCTTGCCGATAACTGGAATTTCCCTGTTGGCCGCGCTCGTATGTCTCCTGATGAAGTGGAAGAATACATGTAGGGTATTGGGAGCGATTGCGGTCTTGTGTTCCGGTCTGTTTTTACTGACCATCGGGGAGGCAAGGGAGTTTGACAAGGCATTTACACTCATCCTGGGCTGCTTGGTATCTTACTCGGTTCATTCTTCGTCCGATTCAGACCACGCGATTCCTGATCGAGATGCAGAAGTTATTGTAGGTTCCGGCGTCAATGCCCAAGGGACGAGCCTTGAGGCTCGTCCCTTGGGATTCTGCTGCAGTAAAATCGAGGGTCACTACGCCGTCTTCATCGCGGCACCGAGGATGCGGCTCGTGCTGGGGCGCATGACGCGGGGGTCGACTTGTTCGGCCTTGAGGAGGCTCGCGCGGACGTCCTTGCCGGAGATCGACACGGGCTTCTCGTCCTTATGCTTCTCACACAGGTCGACGCGACCGCACGACTCGTAGTAGGCTGCGAAGCCGACGTTGACGGTCTTAATCTTCAGGTCGCCCTTCAGGTTCTTGAAGATTTCCTGAGCGTCGAAGTCGCCCCAGATGTTCCCGCCATCGGCGTACGGCACATCCGCGTGCTTGCGGCCGATGATGATGTGGCTGTAGCCCATGTTCTGGCGATAGATGCCGTGCATCACCGCTTCCTTCGGGCCGCCGTAGAACATCTTGATGTCGAGGCCGAGCAGCTTGACGCGATCTGGCACCGACTCCTTGCGTGGACCCCACAGAGCCGCATCGCTGTCGCCGTCGCCCAGGGCGCGTTCGCTGATTAGCTTCTCGTAGGTCTCCATGCGAATTTCGGCGTTGACGTCGTCACCCTTCGTCTCGCCGATCAGCGGGTTGAGCACCGCCCCGGCGTTCAGGCCCTGACGAATCAAGGTCTCCAAACCGTAGACCAGAGCGTACTCATGCGCCCGGTGCAATGGGTTACGGGTCTGGAAGGCGACAGCTGCATTCCAACCGGTGGTGGCGAGCAGTGCCCGGACTTCCTTCGGGGTCAACACGTACTGGCCGAACTTGGCGTTCTTCGGCTGGGGAAGAGCGCGGATGGTTCCGCCGATAAGGTGGGAATTCGCCTTCTCACCATCGAGAACCATATTGGCTCCGGCGTGGTCAATCCGGTCGGTCAGGTAGACGCTTTGCAGGTACTTGAGCTTCGGCCAAGCGTAGACGTCTTCGACATCGAGGGTCGCGACGATCTCGCCCGCTGGGTTCGTGAGGGCGACCTTCTGGCCAGCCTTTAGTTCCTTAGCCTGAGCCGCTGTGACTGGCAGGGCCAGCGGAATCGTCCAGGCATACAACTTGCCGTTATTCTCGATGACCGATTCGTTGAGGACGCGGTTGTAGACCGCCGAGGTCATCGGTCCCTTGAGCGGGCTGAGCGTGCCATCGGCGAACCGATAGACGCTGGAGAGGTCGGCCTGCGAGACGGGAACCTTAACGAGGCCCGCCGCCTCGGCATGGAACGCCGCGATATCGCCAGCGCCCACCGTGCAGCACACCGGCTCGGACAAACCACCATGAGGAGCAACAAGTTCAGCCATGAATCCAACCGTCAGTTTCTGTGAGCCATCGCGAATCTCGTGCGAAGCCAGATCGCACACCAAGAGTTCGCATTTGAGTTTCGTTGCCATGTCGAGAGCGTGAAAAGCCCACCGGTTGCAACTGGTGAGCTTGTTGAAAGACGAAGCCTACCGCGCGGGAGACTAGGGACTCCGCCCCCCCATCGTCAAGAGTGTTCGTATTTCGCGTCGCGGACACTCGGGAACTTGGCAACGGAGTGTGGCGATCCTTAGAATCGAGTTCACCTCAGGTCGCAGGGCTCCCGTGGAGTCGCTGAAGCCTGACGACCGTCGTCACACCACACCCGGAGCCATCCCCATGAATTCATTGCCGTCACTGATCGGTCCGCCATCATTGGCACTGGCCGGGTTTGGTTTGCTGGCAGCGGATGATGTCACGAATATGGTCATGATGACCGTGTTTTGGATCGTGGTGGCCTTCATGGTCATCGTCGGTCTGGTGATGTTTTTTCTGTTCATCCGGTATTTCAATCTCTGGCTGCGTTCGTATGTGACGCGGGCGGGGATCAGTCCGTTCGCGTTGATCTTCATGTCGCTGCGAAAGGTGAATCCGCAGACGATCGTGGAGGCCAAGATCAGTGCGGTACAGGCCGGACTTGACCATATTTCGACGGCTGCGTTGGGGGCTCATTATTTGGCCGGGGGCAATGTCACCAAGGTGGTGCGAGCGTTGATCGCCTCGCACCGAGCCCGTATCTCTCTCGACTGGGATACCGCCTCGGCCATCGATCTGGCGGGCCGCGATGTACTGGATGCTGTGCGAACCAGCGTTGACCCCAAGGTGATTGATGTTCCCGACCCGCGCCGGGGGCGAGTGACCTTGGATGGAGTCGCTAAGGACGGGATTCAACTCAAGGCGAAAGCCCGTGTCACCGTGCGGACGAACTTGAGCCAGTTGATCGGCGGAGCGACCGAAGACACCATCATCGCCCGCGTCGGTGAAGGGATCGTCTCCGCGATTGGATCGTGCGAGTCGCACAAGGATGTCCTGGCGAACCCGACGTTGATTGCCCAGAACGTACTGCGGAAGAGTCTCGACTCCCAGACTGCTTACGAAATCGTCTCCATTGATATTGCTGACATTGACGTGGGAGCCAACGTCGGTGCTCGTTTGCAAGCCGACCAAGCCGAGGCCGACGTCCGTGTGGCTCGTGCCCGGGCCGAACAGCAGCGGGCCGAAGCCGTGGCGCTCGAGCAGGAGATGCGGGCTCTGACTCAGGAAAATCAGGCCAAAGTTGTCCTCGCCGAAGCAGAAATTCCAAAGGCGATGGCTGAAGCCTACTCCCGCGGTCAGCTGCGAGCGAACCCGGATGCGAAGTAGGCCCAACCTGCCGACTAGGTAATTCGTGAGGTTTGGGAGGTCTGGCCGAGGAGTGAGGCAGTCTCTTCGGGCGTCTTCCGGGTCTGTTTCGGCAGGAAATGCCGCCTTGAAGAATTCCGTGCGGGTGCTGACTTTTTTCCAGACGATGATAGAATGGTGATCGAAGTTCTTCTTCACGCTTAGGCATGAGTCTTGCGGGAGGAAGGGATGGTGTGATTTCCGGGGTGCGAAGACTCGCACGCCGGATCGCCCCGGAGACACCGCCAGCGTGGCGGATCGTCGTGGGGTGTCGATTCAACCCGCCGCTCAATACGAGTGGCGGTCACCATCGGCTGGGGTTTGCTCTCGCTGTTCATGGACGATCAACAGAGGCTGGACTCGCAGTCGGACAATCCGGCTTCCGGTGAATCTGATGAATTCCATGAACATTGAACTGACTCCCAAGCAACAGGAAATCCTGTTGCGTGGTTTGCGATTCGTCCGCAGCGCTGTGGCGCTGGACATGCCAATGGTCTTTACCGACCAGTTCGAGGCTGATCGTCACGGCCAATACGCGGCCATCGCCGAGGTTGAGACCCTCGTCACGAAGGCGGCCATTCGCCAGACAGTGAACGTCTAATCACGTCGTGGGATAGGCTTCCAGCCTGTCGTTCCTAGTCATTCAGAGACAGGCTGGAAGCCTATCCCACGGAACGCCCATGCGATATCAGAATGTCTGCATCGAGGCGTTCAGCTGCTTGCTCCCCCCGCATGTCGTGACCTCGGAAGAGATCGAGCGACAGCTGGAGCCGGTCTATTCCCGACTCGGCTTGCATGTCGGCCGCTTCGAGTTGATGAGCGGCATTCGCGAACGCCGCTTCTACGATCCCGGCACGCGCCCCGGTTCTGTCAGCGCTCGCACCGCCGAGCAGCTGCTGCAACAAACGGGGTTTGATCGCTCACAAATCGGAGCACTGATCCACGGCTCTGTGTGCCGCGATCAGATGGAGCCTGCCACCGCCGCCAGCGTGCATCACGCGCTGCATCTCCCCGCGAGTTCGCTGGTGATCGATGTGAGTAATGCCTGCCTCGGGCTGCTCAACGGGGCCTTGCTCATCGCCCATCAGATCGAGGCGGGTCTCATCCGCGCGGGGATCGTCGTCGGCACAGAGACCGGTCGCAGCCTGGTCGAGGGGACGATTGACCGCCTCAATCGTCTGGCGGGGGGAGATCGTTCGGCCCTCAAAGCCGCTCTCAAAGCCGACTTCGCCTCGCTCACCATCGGCTCCGGGTCGGCTGCGATCTTGCTGTGCGACCGCCAGTTGAGCCGCACGGGCCACCGACTGCTCGGTGGGGCGATGCTGGCAGATACCGCTGCTCACGAACTCTGTGCCGGGGGAGTCGACCCCGCCCTCGTCACGGACGGACGACCACAAATGTCGACCGACTCGGAAGCCCTCCTGCATGCGGGTGTGAACCTCGCCGAGCGGACCTGGCCGCAACTCCTGAGCCGACTCTTTTGGACACCATCCGATGTCCACAAAGTCTTCACTCATCAGGTCGGTAAGGCCCACCGCAAGCTGCTGCTCGATCGCCTCGGGATTCCGGAGTCACTCGATTACCCCACCGTCGAGACACTCGGCAACACCGGCTCGACCGCTCTGCCGACTGCTGCCGCCCTGGGCATCCAGAACGGCCACGTGCTGCCCGGCGAGAATGTCGCACTCCTCGGCATCGGCAGCGGTCTGAGTTGCGTCATGCTCGGCATGCAGTATTGCGTTTAGCCGCGACGCGAAGTCTTCGAAGCGGAGCGATGTCGCTCGCATCTACCGGTCGAAAATCGGCAGCAGATGATTCGGTGTTTGCAACACAATCAACGCCATGGCCGTGCTGAACTCCCCCCCGAACCAGGCGTCGATGCGGGCGTCGAACCATCTGCCATCCGCGTTCTGGGATCGCAACAGTTCGGTGCGGATCGCGGGATACCAACTGCTCCAGAAGTCGCCGCCCGCGTGCCAAGCAGCCTGGACTGCGTAGTAGTGCCCGTAGTAGTAGAAGTCTTGCTCGTGCATGCCGCGAATGCCGGGAAGGAACTGCCGGAGATAGGCCCGCCCCTTGTCGAGGATCGGCCCCTCATGCACCCCCGAAGTATACAGCGCGGTCACGGCAGCTGCGGAGCGGGCAAAGCGGCTCTCTTGCGAGTCGAAGATGCGGTAGCGAAACCCGCCATCGGGGTTCTGGCATTTCTCGATGTACTTGACGCCGCGATCGATGGTTTCCTTGGGGACCGAGATCCCGGTGTTGCGGGCCGCTCGCAAGGCCATCAGTTGGCAGACGGTGACGGAGACATCGGCGTCTTTCGGGGCGGGGAAGTACCGCCATCCGCCTTCGTCGTTCTGCGTCTGCAGGATCAGCGCGACGGCCTTGCGGACCACTTTGGAAAGATCATCCCGCTGTGACATGCCGAGGGCTTCGGCGAGAAACATCGTCGCGAAGCCGTGCCCGTACATCGGGCTTTCGACCGCAGTGTCTGGCTCGACGATGTACCCGGTCGGGGTGCTGCAAGTGATTAAAAAGTCAATGACCCGGTTGAGAACCTCTCCGTATGGCCCCCGTCCCGGCGTGCTGCCCGACGAGAGAAACGCCAGCCCGACTAGACCCACGATGCCGACGTTCTGCTGGTAGCGGGCCACGCTACCGAACGAGCCGTCCTTGTGCTGCTGCTCTTTGAGCCACTGGAGGCCCGCTTGAATCGCGACTTTGGTCTCGGAGGTCAGCAGGTCCGGCGAGTCAGCGGCATGCAGGCGAGCGTGCCCCCAACCACTGGTCCCGAGGCCCAGCGCAGTCAGGCGTGTCAAGAAGCCGCGACGGGAGGGGGCGGGCATGGGGGTTCTCCTCTGGCAGTCGAGGTCGTTGTCGGCGATGGTCAAGGCGTGTTCGAAACTTGCAGGCATGCTTACACTCTGCCCGCTAAATATACTTCACGCGGACGGCTTGAGACGTACGACGGACGTCCTCGTCCGTCGCTCGGCGAGGCTTTTCTCACGGACGGACGAGGACGTCCGTCCGACGAGATGTCTCAGTTCTCCCCGCGAGAAGTATATTCATCGATCCTCGGATTGATGTGACGAGAGAAGATGCCGTGGTATGTGGGAACGCGGAGTTCATTCGCGATGATTGCGATCGTCACCGGAACTTGAGTCCCGCAGATGCCCAGAATGCTCAGATGGCCTGATCCAATCCAAGCTGCAGTCACGAGTATGAACAGGCCAGCCCAGATGAGTTCCGGTTTTCGGCGAATTCGGAAGACATTGCAGAACAGGAAGAAGTGGACCACCACAAACGGAATGAACAACACAAACCCGTCGAGGTACGGATACCCGAAAATGCCAATCACGATCGAAGAAAACAAAACGATTCCGTCCAGCAACGAAAACCTCAACCCGCAGGTTCGCGGTTTGCCCTGGCAGTTGAGTCCGACACTGGGCTGTTCCATGAAACTCATCTCCAAGACTATCTCTATGACAACGTAGGGTGGGACCAGCCGCTTTGGGCGCAGGCCCACCAT
>JANPCU010000255.1:0-3917 GCA_031431195.1 Planctomycetota bacterium
CACCCGGTCTTGAGGACGAACAAAATTCCCTCGATGATCCGCCGCCGATCATGCGGCGGTCGCCCCGTCGAGGCCTCCGGCGGCAACACCTGTGGCCACACCGCCCACGGCTCGTCCGACAATCCATGCCGCGCCATCGCCCACCTCCCTGAACACTGCTTACAGCGTCCTGGCCAAGGGATTTGCAGGGTGATAGCAGGTTTCTTGGTTATTGAGGCACAGGCTGGACGGCAGACGGGACATTGCCTTACTTCGACTCTCCGATTTCGATGCGAAGGCCCTGCCTCTCTACCGCCCACCCGTTACACTCCACGCTTGTCCTCGACGATGACTGCGGGGGCGCGACTGCCTGGTGATCTGGTTCCATGAATCTTCTGCGTTTGCTGCAACAACGATTTGCTCCCGTCCTCGCGGATTATGCGGACGAACCCGCGCCGTTTGTGGCGATGGTCCGTCCCGCTCAGGACGTGAGGTTCGGCGATTTTCAAGCCAACTTCGCGATGTCACTCGCCAAGCGGCATGGCCTCAATCCGCAGGAACTCGCTGCCCGCATTGCTGAGAAAGTCCAGCTCGATGACCTCTGTTCCGAGGTCGAAATCGCCGGGCCGGGATTCATCAATCTGCGGCTGCGGGATGATGTCATTGTTCGCGAGGTCAACAAGCTCCTCACCGACCAGCGGCTCGGCGTCGCGGCGGCGAACCCACCCCGCACGGTCGTGGTCGACTACTCCTCCCCGAACGTCGCCAAACCGATGCACGTCGGCCACCTGCGCAGCTCGGTCATCGGCGACAGCTTGTGCCGCACGCTGAGGTTCCTAGGCCATACGGTCATCAGTGATAACCACATCGGCGACTGGGGCACGCAGTTCGGAATGATCATTTACGGGTACAAGAACTTCCTGGATAAGGACGCGTATGCCCGCCAACCGGTCGCGGAACTCGCGAGGCTTTACCGGCTGGTCAATCAGCTGAGTGACTTCATCACAGCACGGACCGAGTTGCCGACGAAGCGCCGAGAACTAGAGATCAAAGAGCGCGAACTGGCAGCTGCGCCGGTTCCGCCGAAGGGGAGCAAGGACCCGAAGGACAAAGAGGCCGAGAAGGCCCTCAAGAAGTTGCGGTCCGAGGGGGATGGCCTGCGCGAGGAGATTGCCTCGCTAACCAAGAAGGTCGAGCGGGTCGAGTCGAACGCGACCGATTTGGCCCTCGCGAATTCCCATGTCGGCATCGCCCGCGCTGCCCGTGACGAGACCGCTAAGCTGCATGCCGGGGACGCGACGAACCTCGCCCTGTGGAACGAGTTCATGCCCGCGTGTTTGCAGGCCCTGCAAGGCGTCTATGACCGACTGGGTGTGAAGTTCGATCTGACGCTCGGCGAGAGCTGGTACAACCCGCTGCTGGCGGGCGTCGTTGACGAACTCCTGAAGTGCGGCATGGCCGTTGAGAGCGATGGAGCTATCTGCGTCTTCATCCCGGGCAACGCAGCTCCCTTCATCGTCCGCAAAGCTGACGGAGCCTACACGTACGCGACCACCGACCTCGCGACGATCCGCTATCGGGTGAATGACCTGAAGGCTGACGAGATTCTGTATGTCGTCGACACGAGGCAGTCCGAGCATTTCGCCCTGTTGTTTGAGACCGTGAAACGCTGGGGGATTGCGAAGGTCGACCTGCGGCACGTCAACTTCGGCACAGTGATGGGCAAGGACCGGCGGGCCTATAAGACTCGCGATGGGGATACCGTCGGCCTGGAGAGCCTGCTCGATGAAGCGGTCCGGGAAGCCCGCACGATTGTCGACCTCAACGAAGCTCAAAAGGCACATCACGGGGACGAGCCGCTTGACGACGAGGCCCGACAAGCTGTCGCCGAAATCATCGGCCTCGGTGGGATCAAGTACGCCGACCTGCACCACTCCCGCGAGAGCGATTACGTCTTCGACTGGGAGAAAATGCTCGCCAAAGAAGGCGACACCGCCACCTACATCCAGTACGCCTTTGCCCGCACTAAGGGGATACTCCGCAAGAACCACATCGACCCGCTGGCCCTCATTGCCCGCGGTGCCCGCATCCAGTTCAGCAACCCCGCCGAACGCAGCCTCGCCCTGCAACTGCTCAAACTCCCCGAAGCCCTCGACTCGGTCTGCACCGACTACCGCCCGAACCTGCTGACCCAGTACCTCTTCGAAACCGCCAACGCCTTCAGCACCTTCTACCAGTGCAGCCCGATCAAGGACGAATCCAACGAGGCCCTCCGCGCCAGCCGCTGCCTGCTGGCCGAGCTGACAGGCCGAGTGCTGGAACTTGGACTGGGGCTACTGGGAATCCAGACGGTGGAGCGGATGTAGAGCGGAATTCATTCCGTTCTGACGAACCGAACGATCCGCGCATCAAATCGGTTGGCATGCGTTGAAGCAGTGCTTCTGAGATACGCGATCCCAGAAGAGTCCGAGAAGTAATAAGGAGATTCGGATGGCTACTTACTTGATGACTTGGAACCCCGAGATTTGGGACGGAGAGATCACTGGCACGATCGGATGGAGTACTGGTCGTAGGAAGAAGATCGTTCCCGGTAATCGGCTCTTCCTGATGCGTCAGGTAAAAGAGCCACGCGGCGTGTGCGGGGCCGGGCAGTCCGTCTCAAACGTGATTGAAGACAAGTCGGGCGAGTACAAGTCTGGACGGTACGTGCAGTTTCAGTTCGATACATATCGCGATCCGACGACCGAGAGCATTCTCACATATGACGTTCTCAACGAGATCAACCAAGGAGTCGAGCATCCGATGAAGTGGGGCATTCAGAGTTCGGGAACGGAGATTCCTCCGCTGGTTGCTCAACGTTTGGAAGAGGCGTGGAGCAAACTCTGTGGCCAGTCTCTTTACCCCGACGAAGTGCCTACTAGCGAACCATCGATTGAGGGCGCGAGGCGTATGGTGTGGGTCAACGCCTACGAGCGTGATCGAAAGAATCGAGAACTCTGTATTGCGGCACATGGCACACGATGCTCGGTATGCGAGATGAGCTTCGGCTCCGTTTACGGAGAGGTTGCCGAGGGGTTCATTCACGTTCATCATCTCCACCCGCTCTCCGAAGTGAAGGAAGTACATCTTGTCGATCCAGTCAAAGACTTACGGCCTGTGTGTCCGAACTGCCACGCCGTTCTGCACCGCCGGAATCCTGTCCTCAGTATTGACGAGGTGCGTGAGATGCTGCAAACATGTCGGAAGTGACTGACAAACTCAGCACTGTACCAGGCTACAGTGGCTGCTAGAATTGCAAGCATCCCTGCCAGCGAGGTTTCCATGACGATGACAATCGAAGTCGATCTCCCTTCTGACTTGGCCCGGTTCCGACTGCCAGAA
The DNA here is from genome assembly GCA_031431195.1 of Planctomycetota bacterium. Taxonomy (GTDB): domain Bacteria; phylum Planctomycetota; class Planctomycetia; order Planctomycetales; family Planctomycetaceae; genus TH-plancto1. The sequence goes on from JANPCU010000255.1 coordinate 3,361, forward strand.
GCGGTGGATGTCCGGTTGCAGACCCTCTTGGACCGTCAAGATTCCGGGCAGCCGTTGACGAAACCGGAACGTGATGAGGCCGAAGGATTGGTCGACTTGGCGGAGTTTCTAACTCTGTTGCGGTTACGGGCAGAGCGGCTGTCGCCATGAGTGAGATCCCTTCCGGTCTGCATGCTGAGGTGGTACTCCGAGCAGATAACCGGTGCGAGTATTGTCGATTTGTCGCAAGACAGCCAGGCTTTGCAATACCGCACCCAGTCGACCGATCATGAACTGGTCCCAAACAACTTCGCGATTTTTTTTGAACGCCAAGGACGCCAAGGACACGTGGAGTAGACCCCTTCGCTGCCTGAGCGACCTGTGTGTTCAATTCTCCATTGCTCGAATTGGACAGCGTCACTTGTGGTCTTCCGCATGGATAAAACCTGGGTGGCGGGGTCAGCAGGCTTGGCGGATGGCCCCGACCGGGGTGGACGTGGAGCTGGAGGTGAGGCTCTCTCGCAGTGGCCCGAGCAGCGGCAGGCAGGTGACGCATCCCCGCGCCGGGGCCATCCGCC
>JANPCU010000256.1:0-25293 GCA_031431195.1 Planctomycetota bacterium
CCCCCCCCCCCCCCGCCGGGGGCTCGCCGGAATGTCTCATTCCACACCGCGCGGAGTATAGTGACCGGATGAAACCGATGCTCCGAAACTGCCCTGGAGGGGAACACCGATGAACATCACCTGTCCCGAGTGCCGGGCCACATTAGAGCCGGACGAGATCGATCGCGATCTCCGCGAGTGCCCGCTCTGTTCGGCTTCACTGGTCGAGGTTGACCTTGCGGCTGTGGAGGATCAGTTGGGGAGCGAGGACGAGGCCATCGCGGGGAATCCACTGCCCGCCGAGACTCACCATGACTCTGACGAAACTGTGGCAGCCACGGGGCGGCAGGTGCAGATCATCGAACGGACTGCCACCCGGCTGGTCGCTCACATCCCGCCATCGGCCAGTGGATCGGGAGGGCTGGGGTTCTTCGTACTCCTGTGGAACGGGTTCATGCTGATCACTACGGGGGTCGCGGGAACCATTCTGCAACAGAAGGGGGGCGGTGTCGAGTTCCTCCCGCTGATCTTTGTCGCGGTCTTTTGGCTGGTCGGGATCGGTCTAGCGATCAGCTGGGTCAAGATGCGGTTCACGCGGCTTTACCTGTTACTGGAACGGGACCGGCTAGTTGTGCAACGGAAGCTGTTCCGGACGACCAATCATGAACTGCTGTTGGGCCCGGAGTCGCAAGCCTCTCTGGAGCAGAGTTATGCGATGAACGATGTTCCGGTCTATGCCGTCACAATTCAGGGGGCTGATCGCAAGGAGTCTTTTGGCACCGGGCTGCAACCTAACGACAAGGAGTTCCTCGCCCGTGAGATCAACCAATTTCTGGGGGTCGAGAAGCCGGTCTTGATCGCTTCGTCTTATGACACGGTCTGCCCAGGCTGTGGAGCGGTTCGTCCCGGGCATCGGAAATCTGCTCAGTCCGAGCCAGCGTTCTGTGCTGCGTGCCAGTTGAAGGCCGAGCAGTCGGGCACCCAGTCCCTGTGGCCGCCTCTGCGAGCGAACAGCTCGGAAGAGCTACCCGCCGGGTTGGAGGTCGATGAATCGGACCCAGACCAAGTGGTGATTACATGGCCACTCGTGCCATCCAGCGTCTTTCAGCGCGTGGCGACCGTCATGGTGACGGCCTTCGCTCTGCTGTGGTCGGCGATGGTCTTGTGGTTCACCATCCAGACTGTGCGGCAGGGGGGCGGGGTCCAACAAGGGTCGACGATCCTGATGGGAGTCGCCTTTCTGATTCCGGCATTGATGATCGTCGGGGTGGTTCAAGCCTTGAGATGGGGCCGGATTTCGATTTCATTGACTCGTGATCTCGTCCGTATGAGTTGGGGCTGGGGGCCGGTGAGGATTCGCAAGCAGTTCCTACCCGAGACGATCACCGCCTGTTGTATGATTGGCAGCAAATCAGGCGGAGAGGCGAGCGGTCCAGGGGGCACCACCAACGCTTCACCCGTGGCGTTTCCCGCTCTCAAAGCGGGCGGCACTCCCTACCCGTTGATCACCATCCACGGGGCCGCCTACGGACGACAGGTGATCCGCCTGATGCGGACTTACCTGGAGCAGGTGACGGGCCGCAGCCTGCCGGACTGACACACCTGGAATGGATTCGATCCGATTCAACTGGCGTTTCACGGTGTTGAACTGCCAGCTGAAACGCACAGAGGCTTGGACTCCCACCCATAGGCGAGCCGGGCGGCTGACGCCATCCGGCTCGCCTGTTTGGCGCGACGGAGTCGATTCAGACTCCGCGATTTTCTCTTATTCCCCCTCCAGTGTTCGGTCGCTGGACCAGGCCACCCCGGTATACCGCCTCTTCGTTGCCCTCTTGCTCTCGCCTTTTGTGATACACTTCATTCGCGCTCGCTGGTAGGTCAGACATCGAAAGTCAAACTGTCATGTTGATTCGCGTGGGGTATGAAGTCGTCCTTCTGTTCGAGAAGCCGACGCCTCTGTTGGTTGTGGGATCCATTCATCCCACTGTGGCGCACTGCATTCGGAAGCCCGAGTGTCTGGTTGTCGAACCTCGAGTTCTGATCTCGGAGTATCTCGATGGCTTCGGCAATCGATGTTCTCGCCTAGTGGCTCCGGCGGGCCGCGTTGTGTTCAAGAACGATGCCACGGTCGAGAATTCCGGTCAACCCGATGTGCAGGTGGTCAACGCCCAGCAGCACGCGGTGGAGGATCTCCCCGACGATGTCTTGGTCTTCTTGCTGGCGAGTCGCTACTGCGAGGTCGACAGCGAACTCCGGGATATCGCGTGGACCCAGTTCGGCCAACTGCCCGCCGGTTGGTCACTCGTGCAGGCTGTCTGCAATTTCGTCCACCGCCATATTCGCTTCGACTATCAGCTGGCCCGTGCGAATCGTACGGCCCATGAAGTCTATCGTGAGAAGGTGGGGGTGTGCCGCGACTTCATGCACCTGGCGATTACATTCTGTCGCAGCTTGAACATCCCGGCTCGCTATTGCACGGGTTATCTTGGTGACATCGGTGTGCCGCCCGCCGCCAGTCCCATGGATTTTAGCGCGTGGTTCGAGGTCTATTTGGGGGGCGCGTGGTACACCTTCGATGCGCGGAACAACATTCCTCGCGTTGGACGAGTGTTGATGGCTCGGGGGCGCGACGCCGCCGATGTGGCTCTGACCACCACATTCGGCAGAAACCAATTGCAAACATTCAAGGTCTGGACCGATCCCGTGCGAGCGTGATTCTGCAGCACTTCCCGCACGAGGCAGTCGCTTCTGATCGGTTGTCCCAACACACCGCGCCAAAGCCGTCAGCCTCTCGCAGAACATGAGTTATGCTGAGTGAGATTCCTTCGCCTCTGTATACTTCGCGCGGGGAGACATCAGACATTTCGTAGGACGGACATCCTTGTCCGTCCGTGGGGAACACCTCGGAGAGCGACGGACGAGGACGTCCGTCGTACGTCTCATTTTGACCCGCGAGAAGGATACTTAAATGCACCGTCTCGGTCGGAAGGATTGGTACACAGATTTCTCAGATCACCACAGATTCAGAGGGGGAGTAGAGCGACCGCTGGCCCGCAGTCGCAGCCACAACTGGCAACGAATCTGTGAACATCTGTGCGATCTGTGTACCACTATCAGGCCTCTGACAAGGTGATTGACATGCGGTGTGCGTGTGAAGATCGCCTTGAATAGACTGTCGGCTTGGGCGTGGAGTTTGGTTGTTTTCTCTGATTTTCTCGCCCCCCACTGGCGTCCCGTCCAGAGGCGACATAACCTTGAAGGCTTGGTTCTGCGCTCTCGGTGCGCGCGGAGCAACCTGTCAGGGGGACGCCATGTTTCATGTTCGACCGGCGACCAGCGTCGCTCGTTTTGCGGTGAGTCGTTGGGCCCTCCTGCTAGGTCTGACCGCCTTCTCCGCATTCGTCCTAGCGATTCTTCATGCCGGTTTGATCGCAGCTGATCTAGCTCCGGAGACCTCGCATCCGACGGGTTTTCACCCGCGCGTCGTCGCGATCCAGGGGGCGAAGCTCGTCACCGCTCCGGGCCAAGTCATTGAAGGTGGGACGCTGGTCATCCGTGATGGCATGATCGTGGCGGTCGGCAAAGATGTAGCCATTCCGGCGGGCGCGGAGCTGATACCGGGTGCAGGTCTGGTGGTCTATCCAGGGTTTATTGATGCGGCGGGAGACGCGAAGCTCAAGCCGACCAGCCCTGGCCCCAATGCCGGTCGACCAGTTCACTTTGATGAGAACCTGCTGGCGGCCACTCGCCCGGACAACCGGCGGGGGATGACTCCGGAACTACAAATCGGCGACTATGCCCTCCGTGACGCCGAGTTCCAGGCGGCCCGTCGCAAGGCCGGGATCACCGATGTTCACTTGGTCCGTTTTGCCCCCATCGCGGGCGGGCAGACCGCCCTCGTGAGCTTGTCGGGCTTACCCGCACGCGAGTCGGTTCTCTGGTCGGGCGGCATGTCCTCGTTCCAGCTGGCTGCTCCCACAAAGCCGGGGGCTGCGGACCCCACGGATCACGACGACTCGCACACTGCGTACCCCGTCACTCTGATGGGGGCCACGTCTCATTTGCGGCAGGCATTCCTCGACGCGGCTCACTATCGCGAGCATCTGGCCCTCGCCGAGAAGTTCCCGGCGACGATCTCCCCGCCGCATGAGGATCCGGTCCTCACGGCTCTGTCGCAAGTAATGGCCAATGAGATCTCGCCGCTGTTTCTCGTCCCCCCGGTTGCGGGCCGAGACGAACTCGATCGGACACTCGACTTCAGCGAGGAGTTCAAGCTCGACCCCGTCCTCTGCCTGGGCACCGAACCGTTCGCAGCGATCGACCGCATCGTGGCCTCGAATTGCGACGTAATCCTGTCACTCGATCTGGGGGAGAAGCCGAAGTTCTCTATCAAGGAGAAGCACAAGGACAAGGATCACGAGGAGCAGGTCTCGAAGGTCGATGGGTTACGGGTCGAGGTGGAGCCGCCGCAGCGCTATCAGGACGACCGTCTGGCCCACTGGAAGAAGCGGGCTGCGTTACCGGGGCAATTGGCAGCGAAGGGGGTCCGCATCGCGTTCTCGTCGAATGGACTGAAGCAGCCCGGGGACTGGCTGGAGCAGGTGCGGCAGCACATGGAACAGGGGCTCACCGAGGACCGGGCGGTCGCGGCTTTGACTCGCGATGCCGCAGCGATTCTCGGTGTCGAGTCGCAACTCGGCACGCTGGAGTCGGGCAAACGCGGGCATGTGGTGATCCTGAGTGGACCGCTATCGGACAAGGGAACCAAGGTCCGCTACGTGTTACTGGACGGGCTGACGTATGAGTTCCACAAACCCCAAGCCAGCGACGACCAAGACGCTGCTCCACCCGCCGCCCAGCTCACCGGGCATTGGGACATGCAGATCGAATCCGGCAAAGAACCGACCGAGGCGAAGCTCGATCTCGCCCAGGATGGCAACCGACTGACGGGAACACTGAGCAGCGAATCGGGCGAAGGGCGGATCGCCAGTGGCTCGATCAGCGGCAAGGTCATCAAGTTCACTATCGAGATCGGAGCTGGGGATAAGACGATCGAACTGAAGTTCGTCGGCTCCGTCGACGAGAAGACTCAGCTGAATGGAACGCTGGAGTCGGCCTTTGGAGCCCCGGCGAAGTGGTCGGCGACTCGCGTGGGCGGAGAGAAGGCAGAACCAAAGAAGGAGGGCACTCCCGCGAGCGAGAAGCCACCGGAAGCCGCAGCTGTCGTTCAAATCAAACTCGACGAGAATGAGGCAGAAGAGAAGCCGAAAGCCGTCGCTGAACAGAAGTCGGATGGTCAGGCCAAGACCGATCCGATGCAGGAGGGCGACGAGACAAAGACCACCCCCAAGACCGGGTCGGACGGCAAGGATAAGGACAAGGACGGTAAGGCTCGCGGCCAGATTGCTCCAGAGTATCCGACCGAACTGGAGAGTGACCGCTTGCCCAAATCTGACCCGACCGGCGGCAACGTGTTGATTCGCGGCGGCACAATCTTCACCGGCACGGGCGAGGTGCTGGAGAATGCTTCGGTTCTGATTGAGAACGGCAAGATCAAAGCGATTGGTCCCGATCTTGCTGCTCCCGAAGGTGTCCGCATCATCGAGGCCCAAGGGCGCTTCGTCATCCCCGGGATGATCGATACGCACAGCCATATCATGATCGAGGGAGGCGTCAACGAGTATTCGCAATCGGTGGTGTGCGAAGTGCGGATCAAGGACACGATCCGCTCTCACGATGTTCAGGAGTACCGCGCCCTCGCGGGGGGAGTGACCACCGCGCGGCTGCTGCATGGTTCGGCCAACACGATTGGGGGGCAGGACGCTGTCGTGAAGCTGAAGGTCGGGCTGACCGCGCGGGAGCATCTGTTCGAGGCCGGTCCGCAGGGAGTGAAGTTTGCTCTGGGCGAGAACGTCAAACGCAAGAACGGGCGGTTCCCCAACACGCGACTCGGCGTCGAGGCCGTCCTGCAACGGGCCTTCTTCGAGGCCCTTGACTACCGCCGCCAGTGGATGGAGTACGACCGCGAGAAGAAGGCCAAGGGGGACATGACCGCCGTCCTGCCTCCGCGCCGGGACCTGCGGCTCGAAGAACTCGTCGACATCATCGAGCACCGGACGCTCATTCATAGCCATTGCTACCGGGCGGATGAGATTCTCATGCTGCTCCGCACTGCCGAAGGGCACGGCATCCGCGTGCAGTCGCTCCAGCATGTCCTGGAGGGGTACAAGATCGCCCCCGAGATCGCCAAGCACGGGGCCAGCTGCAGCACGTTCGCCGACTGGTGGGCCTATAAGATCGAAGCCTACGATGCGACGCCGTTTAATACGTCGATGCTGCGAGACGCCGGGATCAACACAGTCGTCAAGAGCGACGATGCAGAGCTGATCCGGCAGATGAATCTCGAAGCGGCCAAGTCACTCAAGTACGGCAACATGCCGGTGCAGGACGCCTTGCAGATGGTCACGCGGAATCCGGCTCGTGAGTTGGGAATTCAGAACCGAGTGGGCACACTCGAAGTCGGCCAGGACGGGGATGTGGCGATCTACAACGGCCATCCGTTCAGCCCGTTCTCGCGCGTTGAGATGACGCTGATCGAAGGCGAGATCGGCTTCCAGCGCGACCTGCAGCCGACTGCGATGACGGCCAAGGGGCAGGAGCGGACCGCCCAGGTTCCGTCGTTTGCACTGGCTCCTGCCGAGGTGCGGGCGAAGAAGCTAGAGATTCGGGAATCGCTCATGCGGCTCCCAGGGGAACTGCTCGATCGCGGGGATGATCGCGGATTGCGAGCCCCCTCGACTCACCTCCCCTACGCGATCATGGGAGCCACGATCCACCCTGTCGACAAACCCGACATCGTCGGTGGTACAGTGGTCGTACGCAACGGGAAGATCGATTCCATTATGGAAGGCCCCGGAGCGCCAGCCGATGTGCAGATCATCAACGCGAGCGGTCTGCATCTCTATCCCGGCCTGATCGATGCGGGGACCACACTCGGCATCGCCGAGATCGAACTGGTCGATGCGACCCAGGACGCTGCCGAGATTGGTCGATTCCAGCCCGACCTGCGTGCGGGGATCGCGGTCAACGTGGAGAGCGAACTCGTCGAGGTCGCCAGGGCAGGGGGGATCACCTCCGCCTTTCTGCGGCCCCAGGGCGGGATCATCGGTGGCCAATGCTCACTGATTCAGACTGCGGGTTGGACCCCGGAAGAGATGGTCCGCAACTACACTGCGGGCCTGTCGCTCAACTGGCCCGAGGACGACGAGAAGCAACAACGGCTGGCCCGGTTCATGAAGGAGTGCCGTCTGTACGACGCAGCTCGTTCGCACAAAGAGACCGCGAACTCGGTGTTGAAAGACCCGCGTTACGAGGCGATGCGCCCCTACGTCACCGGCAAGAAATCGATCTTCGTCGAAGCCCACAGCCGCCAACAGATCGCCGGAGCGCTGATCTGGGCGGAGGAAGAGAAACTCAAGATCGTCATCACCGGCGGGACTGAAGCGTGGAAGCTGGGGCGAGCCCTCAAGGCCCGCAAGGTGCCGGTCATCATCGGCCCCGTCATGCGTGCCCCGATCGAGAGTTGGGATCCGTACGACGCCCCGTATGCGAACCCCGGTCGACTATACGAAGCGGGCGTGCCGTTCTGCATCCGCTCCGACAACGCGAGCAACAGCCGCAACGCCCCCCTCGAAGCCGCGCGAGCTGTGGCGTTCGGACTGCCCGAATCGGAGGCCCTCAAGTCAGTCACTCTCCACGCGGCCCGCATTCTCGGGATCGACAAGGAGTGCGGGTCGATCACCATCGGCAAGCGCGCTGACCTGATCCTCACCGATGGGTCGCCGCTCCAGACCACGACGCAGATCAAAGGCGTGTTCGTGAACGGCCAACCCTTCGCCCCCGAGAGCCGCCAGACCCGGCTCTACGAGAAGTACCGCGCGCGGCTGACGCCGAAGGAATAGGATGTTTAGCCGCGCCGCGAAGTCCCCGAAGCGGAGCGATCCCGGTCCGCCGTAACCTCTTGTTGCTTCTGTAACTCAGACATTCCAAAGCCGTGGCTGGTCCGCACCGCATTCCAAGGCCGGGGAGTGAGCCGAGATCGCCACAGGAGTCTTGTTCGTCATGCTCCACGAGAATCCACCCGCTTCGAACGAGTATCGCCGCCGCATCTGCCGGGCCATCGACTTTATCAATTCACATCTCGCGGAGAGTCCGTCGGTGGCTGAGGTCGCGCGGGCGGCACCGTTTTCTTCATTTCACTTTCAGCGATTATTTCGAGCCATCATCGGTGAGACCGTCGCCGAGTTCACGCGGCGGTTGAGACTAGAAACAGCGGCTCGCCATCTGCGGTATCGACGCGACGAGGGCATTACGGAGTTGGCCTGTGAGCTGGGGTTTTCCAGTTCGCAGAATTTTGCCAAGGCGTTCAAGAAGCACTTTGGAGTGTCGCCGTCTAAGTATCGCGAGGACGTGCGTGACGTGGTCGAGAGTGATACGCCGAGTTCTGCGGATGTCGGCCACGGGCGCGTTCAAGCGGCACTTCAGTCGAAGCCGATTGCGCGATCGGTCGAGGTCCGCATGGTGCCGGGATTTCGCGTCGTCTACCAACGCCACTTTGGATCGTATGACGCACCCGGTGTGCAGACGGCCTTTGATGACTTGGTACGTTGGGCGAAGCCGCGCGGCTTTGATCTGCGGGAACGATACCTCGGGATTCCTTGGGACGACTCCGGTGTCACGGTCGAGGACAAGTGCCGCTTCGATGCCTGCCTCATTGTGCCCGGCGAAGTGCGATTGGAAAGTGGAGTCAACTCACAGCTGATTCCGCAGGGACGATACGCCGTGTCCCGCTGCGCGGTGGTCGCGAACGACTTTGATCTGCCATGGACGCAGTTGATGAGAGACTGGCTACCGGCGAGTGGCTTTCAACCGGCGGATGGACCTCGCTTCGAGGTGTATCACAGCGATGGCAGCCACGATCCCCAGGGGCGCTGGCAGGTCGAGGTTTGCCTCCCCGTACAGCCACTGCGATACCGGTGAGCTGTTTGCGCTGGTCGAGAATGGCACAAATGGAAACATGGATCGCACGAAAGGAAACGCATCGGTGAATGAAGCCCCTTAGGATGAGACGTGTTGACAGCACACTTTCACAGTCCAAGGCCATCTTTTTGAACAGGGATTTCACATGCGACGACATCCGAACGCCCAACGGATCACAAACACCCTCTGCGGGTTGGTCATGTTCGCCACGATGGCGGCGTCAGCGCGCACGGAAGCGCAAACCATTCAGGGTTACATGCCCGATGAGGCAGCACCGCACGAGGGGACTTGGCTCCAATGGCCGCACCACTACACGTACGGTGTGACCTATCGCAACCGGTTGGACGCGACTTGGGTGGCGATGACGCGTGCGCTGGTGTCGAGCGAGATGGTCCATATCGTCGCTTACAACGCCACGGAGAAGACCCGCATCACGAGCCTCTTGACCGCTGCTAAAGTGCCTCTCACGAAAGTCGACTTCCTGCTGCGGCAGACCAACGACTGCTGGGTGCGCGATGGGGGGCCCGTCTTCGTCTATGACAACAATGACTTCCTGAAGATCACCGACTGGGGCTTCAACGGCTGGGGCTTCGACACTCTGTATGCCAAGGACAACACCGTGCCCGTGGGTGTGGCGAGCAAGCTCGGCGTTCCCCGAGTCGATCTAAACACCACAGTGCTGGAGGGCGGCGCGATCGAAGTGGATGACGGCGGTGTGCTGATGGCCACACGCAGTTCCATTTTGGAACCGAATCGCAACCCGGGACTGACACAGGCCCAGCTGCAGACCATCCTGACCTCAAATCTGGGTGTCACCAAGTTCATCTGGCTCAATGGGCAGCCGGGCGGCCAAGACGACATCACCGACACACACATTGATGGGTTCGCCAAGTTCGCTCCGTCGCGCACGATCGTCACGATGAGCAATACCGACCTGGCCTATTGGGGCCTGTCATCTGCCGACATCAAGACGCTCAGTCTCGCGACCGACATCAACAGCACACCGTACACCTTCGTGCGATTGCCACTCACGGCCCGCGACGTAGTCACAACGTATGGGGTTAAACTCTACTTCAAGGGATCCTATGTGAACTACTACGTGGCCAACACAGTCGTGCTGGTGCCGACCTACAATGACCCGAACGATGTGCTGGCCCTGGCCGCCCTGCAAAAACTCTATCCGGTACGAAAGGTCGTCGGCATCGACGTCCGCAATCTCTACGCACAAGGTGGCATGGTCCACTGCGTGACCCAGCAGCAACCGGTGGGTTGGCTGGGGCGGGTGATGAGTTCCGCAGTTCAGATCACATCCGAGAAATAAGAGGATGGGGCGCCCCAGTGGGGTCGCGGGGTGTTCCCGGTTGATTCGTTCAGGGATCTACCGGGGTGGCTTGGGCAAAGGAGGTTTTAGACTTCACGCGGGCCAGATCGAGGCGTACGACGGAGGTTCTCGTCCGTCGCTTCCCGAGTTTTTCCTCACGGACGGACAAGGATGTCCGTCCTACGAAATGCCACATTTCTCTCCTCGCGAAGTACAGTATCGTGCTTTCACTCAAAAAGAACCTCTGGTGCCGCTGGCACGCCGGTAGGCTCCAAAGCGAGCCAACCGGGGCTACCCCGCTGCCCCGCTGGGTTGGAGTTAGTCGAACCAATCGTGCAGTACGGCATAGACCCCGAGAACGGCGATTACGCAGCCCGCCCAGTGCAACGGGATGAAAAAGAGAGTGTCGTTGGCATATTGAACAATGACACGTTCGTCCGTTTTCGGGTCAATCAGCTCTCGTTCCGTGTGTGGCTTGAGACCAAATCCAATGGCCGCAGTGAGCAAGCCTCCCCCGAGTACGGCCAGCCCCACGATCCATAGATGATCGGAGTAGTAGTCCTTGCCCCATTGAGCGTCGACGACACAATTTGTCACCAGACACACGCCAAATGTGGCCACAACTGCGATCCAGCCACGTCCCGACCAGATGATCATGGCTGTGTCCCTGTGGCTTGAAATGAGAACGTGCCGTCAATTTCTATAAAAGTCTGTCCATTGCACTGTAATCGATATCGGGTTTTCTTTGTACAGGGCCTTCGGGATCTCGATCTCAAAGTAGCCGTGCTGGAGTGGGATCGTCTTGGACGGTTGGCCATCGCTGCCGATCAGGCGGATTTCGGTCCAGAGCGGGCTGGTCGAATCGAGGGGTTTGTCTTCCTCATCATTCTTCCAGAGCCGAACGGGTTTGTCGCCGCCCTGACTGGAGACCGACCCATGCAGCGTGGTATCACCGCTCTTAATCTGAAAGCTTTCCAGCCCGGTCAGGTGCAATCGCAGCACCAGACTTTCGGGCCACTCGACATCTGTGCGCCCGATGACGGCGTGGCTGATTCCAGAGGGGCTGTGGATGTCGAAGAGCCTCTTCTGCTTGTCGACGGTCACAACGACTTTGTCGGTGTCCCGCATGGTGGTGATCTGGAACTGAGGCGGCGGGTCAGCGCTGTGGGCGAGGCCCCTGAGCTGGCTGATCATGGTGATCACGAGGAAGAGTGAGAATTGATTGCTAATCATGTGATACTTCGCGCAGGCCGATTGAGACGGACGACGGACGTCCTCGTCCGTCGCTCCCCGAGTTTTTCACACGGACGGACAAGGATGTCCGTCCTACGAAATGTCTCATGTCGCCTCGCGACTGAACACCTCGGCTCACGCCGGGGGCTCGCCGGAGTTTATGCGACGCGTGACAGTCCTGCGTGGCTGATCGGGTGGAGGGCGTCGCGGTGGCCGTCGACTTGTTGACGGCTCAGGCGGTCGAGTCCCTCGGCGATCATGGGCATGGCGACGCACAAGGCCTTGCGAATCTTCTTGGTCTGAAGCGAACTCTCTCCGGCCCCGAATCCGGCAGGGCGTTCAGCCAGTGCCGTCTCCCCACGCAGGGCCAGCCAAGGCAAGTCGAACTGATCGGCTAGCCGCTGGGCGAAGGTCATCGGGCTGACTCGCTCGGCTCCGGCGACGTGGTAGATCCCGGTCAGTTCTTCGGAGACAGCTCGCTCGATAATGTCAGCCAAGTCCGAAGCCAGGATCGGTGTCGCGTGGCGGATGTGGTCCTCACCGACCATGCGGTGCCCCTCGATCTGTTGGAACAGTGTCTCGATCAACCCCTCTCCAGTCGGGGACCAACCGAAGGCGTTGGTCCGAATGATGAGGGCCGCCGGATGAGCCACTTGTACTTGTCGCTCGGTCTTCAGGATTGTCCTCGCAGCTGCGCTCTCGCAGAGGGTTTCGCTCTCCTCATCGTGGAACATCCACGGCGCAGTAAAGACCGCATCCGACGAGATCATCACGAACGAAATCCCGGCCTGATGAGCAGCTGCGGCCCAACTGGAAGCGAGGTCGCTGCCCGCTTTGACGATACGCTGCCCGCTGGTGGCGTCCCAACTGGAGCAGGACTCGGGGCCGCAGTAGAGGACGCAATCGGGCTGGAACTCGGCAATCTGCTCGGCGATTCCGGCCCCGTGTTCGGCAGGCTCGCCGTGACAGCCTTCGATGTCGACCTCATGATCGAACCAGACTCCGGCGACCGCATGGCACTGGGCCGCGTGGACCGCTGTGTTCGCACCCACTACTGAGTCAATCCCAACGATGAATAGTCGTTCCACGTGACGCCTCCCTGCGTGAATGTTGAGTCATGCCTCGCCGTCTCGCAGCGGCAACCGAGTGGTTGCAGTTGCATGGAGAGAGTCACCACAGCCATCCTGAGCGATGGGAGACTCTCGTCTTCCGGCGAAGCGGGGCGACTATATCTATGAGGAAAACAAGCGACCAAGGTCAATCTGCAATTATTGCCGGAGTGCGTGGCGGGGATTGTAAATCCTACATGAGGGGAGTTGAGGGTTGAGTGTCAGAGAAGCAGCGTGGCTTCCTTGTCTATTCCGCAGGGATTGCAGCCCATAACCGGTGGTCAGCGCAGCGCCACCACCGGATCGCTTAGCGTGAAAGGATTTCTATCCCGAAGGGATTGCAGCCATTCTGGAGTTCGCATGCGTACTGCCAATCGATCTTGTATTTGCGATGAATGCCACGATGTCCTTCGGCGTATAGAGGGACATCCCTGCGGCGGCTTCAATCCCTTCGCGATAGGGAACTCGTCGCGTCTCAAACCGGTGGTGGCGCTGCGCTAACCACCGGCTATGGGCGGGAATCCCTTCGGGATAAGGGGAATGACATCATGCCCTCTCCACAATCTTTCGTGGCGATCACGAGTGCTCCCGCCACGCGAAGACTTGGGGTTAGAGTTCAGGCTTTATACTTCACTCGGCACGATTGAAGACGTACGACGGACGTCCTCGTCCGTCGATCCCCGAGGTTTTTCACACGGACGGACGGGGACGTCCGTCCTACGAAATGTTTCATGTCGCCCCGCGCCAGGCTTTAACCTGCCCCGGAGCAGCCTCACGGCTGGACTCCAACTCCGACTCCCCCACAAAATACCAACGCCCGGAGAGAACTCTCCGGGCGTTGGATTTCAGCGGTTGGACGGTGCGAGGCGAATGACCGCCTCAAACGCGGTCAGGGTCTACTTCGCAGCCTGGCAGCACGCGGCTCCCGCTTCGCAGCAGGGGCTACCGGGGAAGCAACACTCAGTTCCCTCGACGCAGCAGGCCTTCTGCGAAGTGCTACATGCACCTCCCGCTTCACAGCAGGGGCTGCCGGGGAAGCAGCAGTCGGCTCCCTCGACGCAGCAGGCCTTCTGCGAAGTGCAACAGGCACCTCCCAACAAGCGACTGCTGGAACTCGGGGAGGCTTGCGAACTGACTCCATAGCCGACCAGTCCCAGGACAGCGGCGGCACACAACGACATCACAGTACGACGATTCATAACAATCTCCCGAATCCGAGCCGGTACACGGCTCAGTGAATGGTGGATGCAGGGGAACAATTCACCCCGCACGGATCAAGTAGCGATCAGCCCACACCAATCAGATTCGGGGGCGGAGTCAGCGGAGCCCAAGTGAGTCCATTGAGTACAGGGCATTCCTCACTGATTCGATCACAGCTGGCGGATTCCCACCGAATGATCGTTTCCGCGTGTAAGCAATACACAGCCAGTGAGACGCAACATCCACAACACGCACGGTGCTCGCCACCATCCGACTGCGGAGAACTCGGTAGATTCTGGAATTGGTCGACTTGCTCAGGCACTTTGGTCTGGCAACACGAACGAACTTGTTCCGGCTGGGCGACACGGTAACACGTGCCCGGGGAGAACTGCGGCGCATTGTCTGAGCAGCAGGTTCCAGAGTGAGGGAGACCTGTCTGGCAGACGAACAACACGATGAGCAGCCAGCGGAACATGAATACATCGTACGCCGGGCCGGTGCGCCGGACAAGAGGGAGTGTATGGTCACTGCGACTGCGCCGGTCAGCCCGCTGCGCCAGCATAGTGTCGATTGTTCCGACAGTCGACACTTTGCCTGAAACGATTGAGGGATACTGGAAATCTCGAAACGAGAGTGGCGTATGGCAATTCAAAAATGTTGTGCCAATCACCCTGAAAGTCATTGAACAGCTTAACACATGAAGTAAAGAACTTCAGGAAAGATGGCTCATCCGACTATTTTTGGGGGTGGCCCGTAACCGGGTGGATTTTTTGAGGCATCACTCCGATGTCACATACTTGCCGGGAGATACGTCGATTTGCTGCAATACCATTGCCAGGAGAAGCGGAGGCAGGCTCTGCTGGGAAGCAACCTGCCAAGGAAATATCCTGGCCTCCGATGCGCCAATCGCGTGTCAGCCCCTGGCCGAGGTTCTCGGCCACGGGCCTCTTCGAGTCCCGGAAAAGGCCGCATTGGAGCCATGCCTCCGTAAATCCCTATGCCGTCAGGCATTTCGAAATCCCCCCAAATAGTCGGATGAACCCAAGAAACGGTGTCCCGTCTGGAGTCCGGCAAGAACTCCGCGACACCGGGAACCATCGCGAAGATCGACCGAGTCATCGTGGCGGCTCGCAAGCGAATGGCCAAGGGGAAGTGAGATGGGTTCCGTCTACAAGAAATCCGTAACGCGACCGCTGCCCCAAGGAGCGGAACTGTTCACCAAGGCCGGGGAGCAGTTCGCTCGATAGAAGCCTGCCAAGGGCAAGACGCGAACCGCCAAGGTGACGACCGGGAAGGATGGCTCGCCTCGCATCCTCGACGAAGCGGGAACGCTTCCACGGGCGTCCTGATACGTTTGGGCGTGAACCGCTGTTTGTGGTGGCCGACTCACTGGGGAAGATTTTGAACCGTGACCTGATGGCCGCTGGCATCGACAAGGCCGATGAACGGGGACGGGCGATTAACGTTCACGCCTTGCGACACACATTCGGAACGCTGCTCAGCAAGGGGGGCGTTTCACCGCGTACGGCACAAGCTGCGATGCGTCACAGTTCCATCGATCTGACGATGAACGTCTACACCGATCCGAAGCTGCTCGATGTGCAAGGGGCGCTGGACTCGCTGCCCTCGCTCAAAGGCCAGCTGTCCCCCTCGACCGAGCGGGCTGTGCTGCGAGCGACGGGTACGGATGGCCAGGACACTTCAGCGAACCCTCGACACCCGGAATTCGCTGTTGCAACGGGGAAAAGTTTCGTTGCACCAGATGTTAGCGAACGGGGGCAATCCGTGTCGTTTCCTGTCCTCTCGGCATTCGCCGACCAAGACCGGGTGACGAGTCGAGTCACGCCCGCAAAGCTGGTGAAACACAATAAAACCGCATCGCCCGCAGTGTTTGCGGGACCAAAAACAAAGTGTTCCCGGGAGGGCTCGAACCTCCAACCTTCGGCTTCGGAGGCCGACGCTCTATCCAATTGAGCTACGAGAACGGGGGGTGAAACCAGCGTGAGACTCTATGGGCGGTCTGATTCTAAGTCAAATGCACAGAGCATCAAATGGGCGAGCAATCTTGCCGCGATGAGGCGAGCGTCTGATCGTCCAGGCACGAGGGAGTGTTTCGCCGAGTGTGCCTATACGCCGTACTCATCCCCGAGCTTCGATTCTCGAACGGGGGGTTGCTGTGCCAGATGAAACATGCGTACGAACCATTGCGACAGCCGCGTCCTCGCTGCTTGAAGAGTCTCGGCGCAAGCGCTCAGCAGGTATCCGACACCTGCCACTGCCGCTGCCAGTGCCGCCAGCAACAGGGGAAGGTGCAGTCCATGAAAGCTGTGAGCGCTGGTGAAGACACAGAAGACTGCCAGAAAGAAGTACCCCAAGGCCATCGCATGTTTTTGCATGGCAACCCCCTCCATCGCCTGACGCGGGATAGACAGAATCCGCTCTGCCTAGCCCAGGAAAAACACTACTCACAACTGGGGATGCTCTTGCAGTACTGCCCCCGAGAGTTCCATTCTACGGATTCTCTAGCGGTAGGCATCAGCAGTCAATGGAGGTTGCTCCATGAGCGGGGCCGGGCGTTGAAACGACTGCATTGGGGGAACGCCCAGGGGTTGCAACCTCTGGGCTTTGACCACTACCACGGGGCGCGGATCAGCAGGCTCCCAGGCAGACGGCGGACGAGGCGTTTCATTTCTAGCACGGTCAGGGTGGCGATCACTTGGGAGGGGGCAAGGGAGCTGTGGTGGACGATTTCGTCGAGGTGTTGGGGGTCGTCGCGGACGAGGTTGAGGACTTCTTTTTCGATCTCGTTGAGGGTGAGTTCGCGAGGGGCGTGGATAGTCTCGCCGGGTTGGGACTGGACCGGTTTGATGAGGGGACCGAGCGATTCCAAGATGTCCTCGACGCCGCGCACCAGGGTGGCACCATCACGCAATAAATCGTGGCAACCCACGCTGGCGAGGCTATCGATGCGGCCGGGAACGGCGAAGACTTCGCGGCCCTGTTCCATGGCATGGCGGGCGGTGTGGAGTGAGCCGCTGGTGCGCGTGGCCTCAACGACGATCACGCCCAGTGAGAGGCCGGAGATGAGGCGGTTGCGTTGCGGGAAGATTCCCTTCATCGTGCCGCGCCGGAGCGGGGACTCGGAGACCAGGCACCCCGCGCGGGTGATCTCCAGCGCGAGGTCGGCGTGCTCCGGCGGGTAGACCTCGGCCAGCCCGGTGGCACAGACGGCGATCGTTCGACCGCCCGCTTGCAAGGCTCCTCGGTGGGCACAGGCGTCGATCCCGCGTGCCAGCCCACTGACGATCGTGATCCCGGCCCGAGCCAGTGCCCCGGCCAGCTTCTCGGCCTGCTGCCGTCCATAGATCGTGCATTGCCGCGAACCGACGATCGCGATCGCCAGATGATCGCGCAGCTCGTACGTGCCTCGGATCGACAAGACCGGCGGGGCATCGCAAATCTCCCGCAGCGAGGTCGGATACCCCTCCGAACTCCGCATGTGCAAGGCGACTCCCATCTTCTCGGCAAGGGCGATTTCCTCCTCGGCAGCTGGGCTGGTGCGGGACTTGGTGATCTCGGCGGAGAGCTTGGGGCCGACGCCGTCCACATCGAGCAGTGCCGCCCCGCTGGCGTTAAGAACTTCGCGCGGGGTGCCGAACCGCTCCAGCAGCAACTCCATGATCCGAGGCCCGATCCCGGGAGTCAGATGTAGCCGCAGCCAGTCGAGCAGGTCATTCGGCATGCGGATGGCTTTCTACTTTATACGGTTGCGGGTGATTTGGCAGAGATGTGCGAGAAGCATGAAATCAGCAGCAGGCGAGGGCGACAGTGCAGGGTACGCTGTGAACTTCCCGGGGGCCACTCTCCACAGGGAGATGCCTCGGAATTTGGTGCCGACGCAGCATGCTGAGTGATTCTTGTCCGTTGGAAGCGGAGGAGACATGGCTGCGTTCAGGTGGGCCGACAATTATCATACGCGGTATGATTCCCCAATTCGCCCTGCGACTGATCTTCGGCATGAGCCTGACCTGGTGCGTGATGCCCCAGCGGGAGGTCACGTCGGGGTTCTTTCGGATTCAGATGCTGGTCACGCTGGGACTGGGCGTGTTGGCGACGCTGACACTGTCGCAGTTAGAAAGCCCCATGGTTGCAACCATGGGGCTTTATGCATTGACGATTGGAGTGGCGCTGGCGTCGTTTCTCGGCTCGGTCATGTGGACACTGGAGCGGCGCTCGGCAGGCGTTCGGTATGCTCTGAGCGTGCTGGTGATGTCCGCAGTGGCGCTGCTGTTTGCAACGTGGGGACGCGAGTCGAGGGTTCCGGTGTGGTTTGATCTGCTGTCGGAACTGTCGGGCGGCTGGATCATCGGCGGGGCGATCTCGACGATGCTCCTGGGTCACTGGTATCTGACAGCAACGGGAATGAAACTGGAGCCGCTGCAACAGCTGAATGGGCTACTGCTCGCGGCGGTGGTGCTGCGGACGGTGTTGGCCGGGGCGGTGTTTTATTGGGCCCCGTCTGTGGAAGCGACGACGCAGTGGGTCTGGCTGGTCCTGCGGTGGGCGGGGCTGCTTGGACCGCTGATTCTGGTGCTGATGGTGTTTCGGATTCTCAAGTATCGGAACACCCAGTCGGCCACTGGGGTGCTGTATGCCATCGATATTCTCATTTTTCTGGGTGAGGCGACGGCGGCGCTGCTCTCTCGCGATTTGCATTGCCCGTTCTGATAGGATTCATTTTCCCAGAACGGTCACTACGTTCGCCAGAACGAGGGCATCGAGCCAGAAGGCGAGCATCTCTGGGGTCGAGCGGTCTTTCAACGCTTCCCTGACTTCGCCCACGTTCTGGCGAACGTAGCGACGAGGGGGCACACACAGAGATCAGCTACCATGCACGTCACCTTCCGATGTCCGAGTTGCAGCCAGTCGCAACATTCGCTGGAATTCAAAGACGAAAGCGGTGAGCTGCGCTGCGTTTGTGGCTGGAGGAAGCCGCTCACCGCTCAAGACATCACGGGTGATACGCCGACTCATTGTCTGGTCTGTGGCACGCTCGATCTGTGGCGGCAGAAGGACTTCCCGCCGATTTTTGGGGTGTTCTTTGTGGCGTTGGGGGCGATTGCCAGCAGTGTTGCCGTGTACTACTACCATCCGCTGTGGGCGCTCGGGATTCTCATGGCGTTGGCACTGCTGGACATGGTGCTGTATCAAGTGATGAGTGACGTACTGGTTTGTTATCGCTGCCAGGCCCGTCACGGCAAGGTCGACCTGACGGGGCGGGTCGCGTACGATCATGAGTTGGGCGAGCGCTATCGCCAAGAAGAGATTCGCATGCAGGCGAAGTTGTAAGTTCGCTGGCGGCACACTCGCTCCGCTTCGAAGACTTCGCGTCGCGGCTAAACTTCAGAAACCGAAACCCGACTGCCGACTTGCCAGACCCGCTGCGCATCATTGAAGACCTGAAAGGCTCCTTTACCGGAGACCTGCGGTTTGACCCATTGACCCGGGCGATGTATGCCAGTGATGCCAGTCTCTACGAGGTATCGCCGCTGGGAGTGGCCTATCCCCGGCATCGCGACGATGTGGTCGCTCTCGCCAAGTATTGTGCAGAACACTCCATCCCGCTGATCGCCCGGGGAGCAGGCACCAACATCACCGGGGGAGCACTCGGCGAAGGGATCATCGTCGACCTCTCGCGGCACTTCACCGCCATCGAGGAGATCACCGATACCTCGGTCCGCGTCCAAGCGGGCGTCGTCCGCGACACACTCAACCACAAACTCCGCGAGGTCGGACGCTACCTGCCTCCCGACCCCTCCACCACAGCTGTCACCACGATCGGCGGCATGCTGGGTGTGGACGCGGCGGGGGCCCATGCGGTGCGGGTCGGCTCGATGCGGGACTATGTCCGCAGCATCGAGGTCGTCCTTGCGGGTGGGGATTGGTTTGAGGCGAAGCGAGAACCTCTGTCCCAGCTGTTCCCGGATCTCGACCCCGCTCTGATGCAGCCGGGAGAATCGGTCGAGGCGAAGCGGAGCATACTCTCCCGCCTGACCCGCTTGCTGCGTGACAACGAGGCGCTGATTCGCGAGCGGCAGCCTCCACTGATTCGCAACTGCGCGGGGTATTCGCTGCGGAGCGTCCTGTCGCGGGATGATCTCAATCTGCCGCGTCTGCTGGTGGGGAGCGAGGGGACACTCGGCATCTTCACAGAGGCGACGCTGCATACCTCACCGTTGCCCGCGCATCGTGGTGTGGCACTGCTGCTGTTCGGGCAGATGGAAGCGGCCATCCGGGTCGTCCATGGGATCGCCGACCAGCAACCCAGCGCGTGCGACCTGTTGGATCGACGGCTCCTGTCGCTGGCCCGCGAGAATGACTCTCGCTTCGAGAAGCTGATCCCCAAGACAGCCGAGGCGGCACTGCTGGTCGAGCAGACCGGGTTTACCGAACGGCAAGTGAAGGACCGTTTGCGGATGATCGTGGAAACGGCCCGGTCAGTCGACTCGTCGCTGCTGGTCGCGCAACAATCCTTTGACGAGTCCGGTGTCGAGTTCCTCTGGTCGCTGCCGTACCGCGTGGTGCCGCTACTCATCCGGCTGAAGGGGCAATCGCGTCCGCTCCCGATTATCGAGGGGATCGCGATCCCTCCGCAGACGCTGCGCGACTTCCTGCTCAAGGCGCAGAAAGTCTTGCAGAAGCACGAGGTCACCGCCTCGCTCTATGCCCATGCCGCCTCGGGGCAGATTCACTTGCGGCCCATCGTCCCGTTCCCGACGGCGAAGGACGGGCATCAGCTGGAAGCGCTAGCGCGTGAGTTGTACGAAGTCGTCTTCTCGTTCGGCGGCACGATCAGCGGCGAGCATGGCGATGGGTTGTCGCGGACCGCCTTCCTCCGCAGTCAGTACGGCCCGCTGTATCGCGTCTTTCAGGATGTGAAGGGGATCTTCGACCCGCGCCAGCTGCTGAACCCCGGCAAGATCATCTGCGACGATCCCCGGTTGACGATCCGCAATTTTCGCCCCGTGGCCGAGATCTCGTCACCCACCGCCCCCCCCCCGTCGAGTCGTCCCGAGACGGTCAAACTCCAGTTGAACTGGTCACAGTCGGAACTGGTCGAGGCCGCCTCGCGCTGTAACGGCTGTGGCAATTGCCGGACGCAGGACGCCGACCTGCGCATGTGCCCGTTCTTCCGCCTCGACCCGATCGAGGAAGCGAGCCCGCGTTCCAAAGCCAACGTCATCCGCAACGTGACGACGGGCGAACTCTCCGCGCGTGACATGTCGTCCGACGGCATGAAACGGCTCACGAAGCTCTGCTTCAACTGCAAGCAGTGCGAGTTGGAGTGCCCGGCGAACGTCGACATCCCGCACCTGATGATCGAGGCACGTGCGGCCTATGTCGCGGAAAACGGGCTGAACCGCGCCGATTGGATTCTCGCTCGGGCCCACTCCTTCGGGGCACTCGGCTGCTCCGTGGCTCCGCTGGCCAACTGGGTGCTGGGTAGTCGCACTGGGCGCTGGCTGATGGAGAAGATTCTGCATGTGGCCCGCCGCCGTCGGTTGCCTCCGTTTGCCAGACGGACGTTCCTCCGGCAAGTGAAGCAGGATCTCTCTCGCCGAGAGATCCTGACCAGTGACCCGCGTCCGGTGGTCTACTTTGTCGACCACTTCGCGAACTTCCACGACCCGGAACTCGGCTGGGCACTCGTGGCGATTCTGCGACACCACGGCATCCCGGTCTATGTCCCCGGCGGGCAGACGGCTTCGGGGATGGCGATGATCTCCGCCGGTGATCTAGAGGGAGCCCGCGAGCTCGCCGAGCAGAACCTCCGCGAACTGGCCGAACTCGCCCGTGAGGGGCTGACCATTCTCTGTAGCGAACCGACCGCTGCTGTTTGCCTGAAACAGGAGTATCCCCTCCTGGTCGATCACCCGGATGTGCGGGTGGTGGCCAACCAGGTGGTCGAGATCGGGGCCTTCCTGAAACAGCTGCATGCCGAGGGGCGTCTCAAGACCGACTTTACGCCGATGGATCTGACGGTCGGGTATCACACGCCGTGCCATCTGAAAGCCCTCCAGCAGGGCACCCCACTGGCCGATCTGTTGGCCTTGATTCCGGGCGTCAAGATCGAGCACCTGAACGGCGGCTGCTCCGGAATGGCGGGGGCGTACGGCCTCACTGTGGAGAACTTCGAGACCTCACTGAAACTCGGCCAACCGCTCTTCGATGCCATGCAGTCCCCCACCATTCAGGTCGGCTCCACCGAATGTGGCAGCTGTAAGATGCAGATGGAGCAGGGGAACCCGCGCGCGACGTTGCACCCGCTCAAACTGCTGGCCCTGGCTTACGGACTCATGCCGGAACTCAAGAATCGTCTGCGTCCCGCCGGGCGACGGTTGCTGACTTCGTAAGGCCAGCGGTTCATGAATACGTACCCGCCAGACTCCTTCCTGAGTCAGTTCTGCCTCCCATGTTCAACTGCGACACAAAGGCTTCTCGTAGCGGAGCGATGTGCCTGTCTGGATAGCGAGCGGCTGGACGTCAGTCCGCCGTGCGCGTGGGACGTTGTTACTCGTCGACCGCTGCTGAGTCGGCGAACGTCTCCCCAGCACGTTGGACTCACGTCCAACGCTCGCTGCGGCCTGGTGTGCGGGCGGTAGGACCGAGAGCAAAATTTTTGGTAATACTCCACTGTCTTCCGAATCCCATCTTCCAGCGAGGTCGCCTGCCAGTCGGGGAACAGCTGGTTGATGTACTAGGGCAGGGCAGGGGGCACCTCCACCGAGCGGGTATCCGTCTTGCTGTCGATCGCGCAATACCTAAGTGCCGATGAAGCCGCGACCAACGGTGATGAGAACTGAAGGAGTCATGAAGTGTGGCCGAAAGGAGACTCAAGAACGATCTCACTCAGCTGTTTATCAACACCCGAGAGGGTCAAGTAAATCGTGTGTCCTACGAGAGCATGAACGCTGGCCTCGAACTCGCTACACTCGAGCCGATTCCGTTGCGAACCCAGGAGTGCGATTCATGGACCTCGCCACGAGTGACTTGGCCGACGCGATCTTTCGCGAGAAGGTGCTGCGCGCTCGGCAGCAGACCCCGAGCGAGAAATGGGCGTTGTGCTTCGAACTGCATGAGTTGGCCATTGCGACCATGCGGTCCGGCATCGCAGCCCAGCACCCGGAACTCGACGCAGCGGGAATCGCCGCTGAACTCGATCGCCGACTTCGCCTTCGTCGACAGATTGAAGAGTACGGGATTTATGTTCCGATTCCTGATGAGACGGCCCCCACCCCATGAACGGCATGCAAGCTGCGGCAAGGTTGGTCGACGCTTTCGAGGAGGCGAACATCCCGTATATGGTCGTGGGGTCATTGTCGAGCAGTTTCTACGGGATTGCCCGATCAACATATGACGCCGATTTCGTCGTGGCAGCACCTGCCGCCGAACTTCAACGAGTCGTCACCGGGATGGGCGCTGATTTTCGGTTCGTGTCGCAACTCTCCTTTGAAATGCTGACGGGGACCACTCGGCGAGTCATCCACGTTCGCGACAGTACCTTTGTCATCGAACTGTTTCAGTTGAGCCGAGACCCCTTTGACGTGCAGCGGTTCCAACGAAAAGTTCGAATGCACCTTCCGATGATCGACCGCCAAGTCTTCGTTCCGACGGCAGAGGATGTCATCGTGATGAAGCTGCAATGGGGACGCAGCAAAGACCTGGACGATCTTCGCGGTGTGATTGCCGTGCAGTATTCGATGTTGGATTGGGATTATATCCAGCAGTGGACGGCTCAGCATGGAACGCAGGCGAGGCTGGAGGAGATTCGTCGTAGCCTCCCCCCTCTGGATGGATGAGCGCTGGCCAAATGGCACCGCGACTCGCCCACCTCTCCGGTTTTGAAATCTCCCGGTCAGCTGGATAATCTGCACGCAGCCTTTGCTGATCGGTGATCAGTCCGTTCTCCCACTTGATGGAGCCTCATGATGTTTCGATCTGCGTGGTTGATGCTGGTCTGCCTGTGTACGAACTCCATGAGCTTCGGCGAAGAGCAGATGGAGTTCAAACCGCTCTTCAACGGGAAGGATCTCAGCGGGTGGGTGTTGGTCAACACGCCGCCGCAGACGTGGAGCGTGCAGGACGAGATGCTGGTCTGTACCGGGAAGCCGATCGGGGAGATTCGCACGGAGAAGATGTACCAGAACTTCATTCTCGAAGTCGAATGGCGGCACATGGTCCCCGGCGGGAATGCGGGGATTTTTGTCTGGGCCGATGACATCACCTCGAAGGGGGTGCCGTTTCACCGCAGTATTGAAGTCCAGGTGCTGGAGAACGCCTATGGCCAGAGCCAGGGGCACACGACACACGGTGATATCTTCCCGATTCACGGCGCCACGCTGAAACCCGTCAACGGTCGCGGAGGCGGCGGGCGGGCGTTTCCGACCGAGGAACGCTCCAAGCCCTCGCCGGAATGGAATCACTACCGCATCGAGGGCCGCGATGGGGCCATCAGCCTGGCCGTGAATGGCAAAGTCGTGACCCAGGGCACCGACGCCAGCCCGCGCAAGGGGTATATCTGCCTCGAATCGGAAGGCGGCGTGGTGCATTACCGGAACCTCAAGATCCGCGAACTCCCCGATTCCCCGGTCGACGAACAACAGGTCGCCATCGCGAATCGCGGCTACCGCAGCGTCTACACGGGCCTCGATTTGACCGGCTGGGAAGCCACTGCCGAGGGAAATCCGCATTGGAAGGCCAACGACTGGGTGCTGTCCTACGACGGGCAGGCTGCGACGCCGGTCGATGCGGTCTTGACCAGCCCGGAGAAGCTCAGCAACCACGGGTTCCTGTTCGACATCCGCCCCGCCAAGGAGTTCAGCAGCTTGAACGTGTGTGATGCCGTGCTGACCGCAGCGGCTTTGCCTAGCGGTCAATGGCATCGCGTTGAAGGAACCGTGATCGGGAAAATACTCAGCCTGACCGTCGACGGACAACCTGTCTCCAAAGATCAGGCCGCAGACCCGATACGCACGTTCCAACTCGCTCCCGTCGGCCCAGCGGATTTCGCCAACATCTACGTGCGAGAACTCAAGTGAGCGGCCCAGCACTCGCCGCCGGTTCTTCTGACCATACGCCCACCAATCCCGGAGTCTATGCCCCGTCAACTCTCAGAATTGGTGTGAGCCAAGCCAGCCCCCGAGAGGGCGAGGCCAGTGCGGTGAACAGGTTCGTGGTGAATCCGTTCGCCGTGGGGCACGTTTTCGACGTGCAATTCCCGGATCGTCCTTTTCTCTGGGGTTTTGCTGTTGGGGGTTCGTAGGGGGATGGGAGAGAATGCTTCGCAGGCTGGCCCAGATGATCAGCTGCGAAGGGATTCGCCATGGATTTTCCCGAGGAACGGAAGCACTT
>JANPCU010000257.1:0-28597 GCA_031431195.1 Planctomycetota bacterium
GGGAAGAGATGGCCGCCAGACACTCACAAAACGCAAACGGAGAGGACGCTTGTGGGCGATTCTGGTGGCCTCAACTTTGCGGCCCAGCTGTTCTACTTCACGCGGGCAGATCGAGGCGTAGGACGGACGTCCTCGTCCGTCGCTTCCCGAGTTTTTTACACGGACGGACAAGGATGTCCGTCCTACGAAATGCCTCATTTCTCTCCGCGCGATGTAGAGCAACAGCTCCCACAAGCAGCCCTTCGCTTGTCCGGCTGTCGCTCTGTTGTGGACGGGCACGTGGAAAACGTGCCCCACGAAGATCGCATCCTGTTCACAGCACTGGGGCGAGGCTCCCGGGCGGGTGAGCTCAACCCCAGGTTTGAGCGTGCATGAGGCACTCGGGGCCGGAATCTTAGAGGCGAAACAGGGGCGAGTCTGATATGTTGATGCCTTCCGAGTGTGGCTGAGGAGAGTGATTGTGCCTGCTGGCAAAAACGTGTTGGGAAAGACGCTGGAGGTGTGCAGCGTGTCGCCGATGACGGGGTTCTTTCGCAACGGCTGTTGCGAGACCGGGGCATCCGACATGGGGTTGCACGTGGTCTGTGCCGTGATGACGGAAGAATTCCTGGAGTTTTCCAAGGCTCAGGGGAACGATCTGTCGACCCCAGTCGATGAATACGAGTTTCCGGGGCTGATGCCGGGCGATCGTTGGTGCTTGTGTGTGGCCCGGTGGAAACAAGCGCTCGAGGCGGGGATGGCCCCGCCCGTGGTTTTGGAGGCGACTCACATGTCGACGGTCGAGTTTGTTTCGATCGAAGAGCTGCGGGAACACGCAGCTGATGACCGGGATTAGCACATTGGATCACTGGGTGGAATGGAACGACTGTGACCCACGGCGACTTTCCATCCAACCCAATACCCCCAATCGCCCCATGTGTTCGAGTAGCGATTCGGAAATTTCGATACAACCGACAATCTTTGCCCATCCGGACTTTTTAGTCCAAGTGGAACGTTTCGCCTGACCGATACAGGGATGACGGCGCTTCCCGGCGCATTGGCGCTGGGGTCTTGTGGACTGGTCACTCCCGCCACGAGAACAGAGCGCAGCCCCCCACGGAAGGAACGGCAACGATGCCTCGGCGGCTCGCACTTCGCCTATTGATTGCCTGGCTGGCCTGGATTCCTCTGGTTTCGGCTCAAGGGCCGAACCCACCGGGACCACCGGGACCGGGTTTCTACGGGATGGCTCCCAGTGGGCCGTTTGCCGGGGGCCCTGCTCCCGCTGATGACCGACAAGTGCCACGGCTCTCAGAGCAGTTTGCACCTGGGTCACGTGACTCATTCTACGACTACGATTCGGCGATCGATCTCGCGATCGTCGACACGCTCTCGGAGACTTGGTTTCGTACGGAATACCTGTGGATGAA
The DNA here is from genome assembly GCA_031431195.1 of Planctomycetota bacterium. GTDB lineage: Bacteria > Planctomycetota > Planctomycetia > Planctomycetales > Planctomycetaceae > TH-plancto1. The sequence continues at coordinate 1,410 of JANPCU010000257.1, forward strand.
CTACCGGCCACCGAATACAAGGTTCATCGGGTCGAATCCCTTGGTGGTTCCGCCGGCAGTCTTCAACACGACGGCGTTCTTTCCGGCTGTGGACCGGGTGACTGGTGTTCGAGTCGCCCAAGAGGGACAGTTGGTGTCATTAAAAGATGCTGACTTTCGCGACAACAACGGTCTGCGACTGACGATGGGCATCCCCACCCAGATGTTCACGTTTGAGGCGAGCGGGTTTGCGATGGGGCAGTCGGAGAGTCTGATTCGAGTGCCGCCATTCTTAAGCCTCAACTCACTTCCGGTCGCGACGGTGATTCCAGCTATCCCCTTGACTCGAAACGGACTTCCGTCTCGCCTGGACTTCATCCTGTTTGATCAGGGGCTGGAGATGGCAGTGCAGTCGAATTTGCAGGGAGCGGATACCAAGTTTGTGTTTGGAGCTGTGACTCCGAACCAAACGCTGGAGATCGCGCCGCTGATTGGATTCAACTACATGCACTACTCCAATGAGTTGGTGATTCAAGGAGCTGACGCGGCCTCAGCGACAAATCACCGGATCGAATCGCGGGCCAATAACCACATCTTTGGTCCCGAGGTCGGGTTCCGCCTGGAGACGCGCAGCAAGTGGTTGACCCTGGGCTTCGAACCGAAGTTCACCTTCGGAGTCAATCGCGTGAGTAATCGTGTCTCGACCCAGCAAATCTTTTCGCCAACAGAGTTAGACCGTGTCCAAAAGGACGGCCTGACTCGGTTCTCGCCTGTCATCGAACTCGGCTCGTATGCCCGAGTCCGGTTGGCGGAACATCTCAACTTCACACTCGGCTATCAGTTCATGGCCACCACCAACGTGTCGCAATCTGAGCAGAACATCAGCTGGGACTCGTCTTCGATCCTGACCAATCCGCCCCAGATCAACCTCATTCAGCGTGAAGATGATTTCTGGATGCAGGGGGTCAACGTCGGATTGCAGTGGCAGTTCTAGTCCAATGACACGGCACGAGCGATCTCATCCAGGCGGTCGCGGATCACGCGCAGCACGTTTTGGGAGGCTTCCGTCTGACGGGCCACTCGTCTCGGAACATCATGGCGGTCCAGCGGCGGAGTCAAGCCGAGTTCCACTCGCTCGCAGTAAATGGTCGCTTGCTCAGTGTCACAACCTTTCCGCTCCGCCCAGCCGATGTACAGCACCCCGTCCAGTCCGGCGGGAGCCCCCGGCCCGAGATGACCGGTCACCGAGATCGCCACCGACGCCTCGGGAGTGACGGCGAGTACGCCTTCCGCCATCTGGATCGCCGTCTCTTCGCACACATCCCCGCGCTCGGGATCGTCCAGAATCTCGCCCGCGACTCCCACCCACGCGGTCTTCGTCGCATTCCGATAGACCACAGCTGACCCGCACAGCCACTGCGAGGCCCCCGGGATTCCGGCCAGGGCTGCGGACACCAGGCCCGCCGTGCAACTCTCGGCACAGACGATCCGCCGGTTGGTTCGCTCCAGCAGTGGAAGAATCTGTCGGGCCAGCACCAGCAATCGAACAATCGGCATGATGGCCTCTCCCCTGTCCTCTGATCGCTAAGTGTCTCGTCACTGCTCATTTTGGAGTAACACGTCGCCCGAGAGGGCGAAGCTCCTGCTGAGCCGCAAGCCACTGGAAGCGTCGACTCGCGTCAGCGGCTCGGTAGAAGCCTCGCCCCAGTGCCGTTCACAGTTCTGACCTCGTCCTCCCGGCGGGAACCACTCCCGAAATCAAGCACTGACAAGACACTCCGGACTGGAAGGACTCCCAACTCGCCACACCTAAATCTTGCAGCGAATGCAGTCTTCGCTATCGACGGAGCAGCTGTTCGACAACTCATCGTTAATGAGATCGACCATCTGCCGCAGTCGGGCGAGTGCTCGACGATTGAAGTTGAAGGCGATACGAGGCAGATCCGCCAGATGCGGCTCGTCCGCCTCGAACGGGTGAGCGGGGACCGACTCGATCTGACCGTCCACGATGATATCGCGGAACTCGGTATTCAGTCGCTTCAGGAACTCGGGACTCGGGGCCTGGTGCAGCCGCAGATACAAGCGGTCCTTGACGTACCGCATGCTGTTGTACACGGTGTAGAAGCCGATCACCTCGTCGAACGCCTCCTCGACGCTACGCGTGACTTTCATCAGCGAGAGATCGTCGGGTGAGATCAGATTTGAAGCCAGCAAGTGCTTCCGCATGTACTCGACCAAGTCCGTAAAGTAGCTGTCACCCAGAGCATCGACAGCCACAATCGGCATCAAGTCGCGCTTGCCGGTTTGGATCAGCGTGATTGTTTCATACAGTTCGTCGAGAGTGCCGAACCCGCCTGGGAACAGCACCACGGCATGGACTTCTTTCACAAACAGCAGCTTGCGGGTGAAGAAGTATTTGAGATGCACCAGTTTCTTATCATCGTTGATGATCCGGTTGGCCTCCTGTTCAAACGGAAGCATGATGTTCAGGCCCATCGACTTTTCGCGACCGGCTCCCACGTGAGCGGCCTCCATGATGCCGCCGCCCGCTCCGGTCACGACGTACCACCCCGCTTCGGCCATCTCGCGTCCGAACTCGATCGCCTGTTGATAAGAGGGGTGGTCTGGTTGCATGCGCGCGGAACCGAAGACCGTGACTTTACGCATCCGCCGGTAAGGTGTAAACATCTTGAACGCATACCGCAGTTCTTTCATCGCCCGCGACAGGATGCGGATGTCACCGGGCTCCGCTTTGTCCCGTTCAAGTTTGTCGACGGTCTCTCGCATCTCGTCCAGCATCTGAGCGGTACGGCTCAGATCGGGCGTTGGGGAGTCGGTCGGAAACGGAGTTCCCTCAGAGGCGAGGGGCCGGCTGATACGTTGCTTGGACATCGGACGAGCTTCCGGAAATGCGATTGCGAGAGGAGTCGCAGACAGTACTCAGCAGTCTAGGACGCGAGTGACCGGAGTCCAAGCACAGTTCCGGCGAGCGGGGCGGCGTCAGCCCCCTGGTTCTGCGGGGCATCCTCGAAGTCCCATCCGGCTCACGCCGGACGCTCGCCGGAATGTCTCATGACTCTCCGCGGGGTGTATATCCTCTGCGAACCTCCGCGCCTCAGCGTGACACGTTCCTCACTCCTACCGGTGCGTGCCGAGGTCGGAATCAAAGGGCCTCCGGGCCCTGGTGGTCAATCTCCGATCCCAGACCGACTATTCTGACGCACACACCCGGCGCTGATGTGTGACTCGTTTGCTCGCATTTCCACTCTCCACCGTATACCCTTTTCTGTCCGCTGGGTCTGTTCGCCTGCGGGAAACCGCTGCTTCGGAGTTGAACTACCCGAGGGGCCACAACACGACCGCTTCACGTCTTTGGATGACCCCCGGGTCAGCACCGCATGTCGCAAGCTCTGGACGATCCGAACCGCATAGTCATCACGGGCGTGGGGCTGACCTCACCCAATGGGGACACGCTGGACGAGTTTCGGGCGGCGCTGCTGGCTGGTAAATCGGGCGTGGTGCAGTATGAAACTCGATATATGGGGGCCGTGCTCGCCGGCGTCTGCCGCTTTGACGAGTTCAAGTACCAGAAGAAAAAAGACCGCCGCCGAGGCACCCGCGCCGGTTCGATCTCGATCTACTGTGCCAACGAGGCCATCCACGATTCCGGTTGGGACTGGGCCAACGTCGACAAATCCCAGATCGGCGTGTACCTCGGTATCACCGAACATGGCAACGTCGAAACCGAGAACGAGATCTTTGAAATCTCGAAATTCGGCTACGATACCAAGGTCTGGTCCCACCACCACAACCCCCGCACCGTGGCCAACAACGCAGCTGGCGAGGTCACGATCAACCTGGGCATCTCCGGGCCGCATCTGACGCTCGGGGCCGCCTGTGCAGCCGGGAATGCGGGGTTCATTCACGGCGTGCAGATGCTGCGGCTGGGCGAGGTCGACAAAGCGTTAGTCGGAGGGATCTCCGAGAGCATCCACACGTTCGGCATCTTCGCCAGCTTCGCCAGCCAAGGGGCGCTGGCCTGGGACGAAAACGCCGCGATCGCCTGCCGCCCCTTCGACATGAATCGCAAAGGGATCGTCGTCGCGGAAGGCGGCGCGATCTGCACCCTGGAGCGGCTCCCCGATGCCCTCAAACGCGGAGCGAAGATCTACGCCGAAATCGTCGGCTACGGCATGAACTCCGATGCCAGCGATTTCGTGCTGCCGTTTGCCAAGCGACAAGCCGAGTGCGTGCGACTGGCTCTCAAACGGGCCCAGCTGAACCCCGAAGACATCGATATCCTCAGCAGCCACGCGACCGCCACTGAGCAGGGCGACATCGAGGAATCGAAGGCTCTGCTCGAAGTCTTTGGCAACTGCCCCGACCTCGCCATCAACAACACCAAGAGTTTCATCGGCCACGCGATGGGGGCTGCGGGAGCCCTGGAACTGCTGGGAAATGTGCCATCGTTCGGCGACAACATCTGCCACGCCACGATCAATCTGGATGAGCAAGATCCGCGCTGCGCCCTGACCCAGATCGTGGCGAACGTGCCCCGAAAAATGGAGCGAGTGGAACATATCCTCAATAACTCGTTCGGGATGCTCGGGATCAACTCGGTCCTGATCGTGAAAAAATTCCCACACGAGCACGGCGGGGTTTACGCCTGAGTGCTGGCCCACCCACCGGCCTTTTATCGAGGCCAGTTCTGACGGATTGCGAAAGCGGTGAGTGTGATGGCCCTGTGGTTTCGAAGCCTCACGATTCGGGGACTGTGGGTGACGAGTACGCAGGCGGAGGGCACTCTTCGTTTTCGCGTCACTCTTTCCCAGACCGCCGCGAGTCAGCCGCTCACGGGGCGGCTCGTCGTGTTCATCTCGGGCACGAATTCGAACCGTCCGATGCAATCGCTGGACTGGTTCCTCCCCGAGCCGTTTTGTGCCACCGACACCCCCTCCCGCTCGACCAGCTCCACGGCCTCCCGCTTGAACTGCGACGTGAACGTTCGACGTCCCGTGACGGCCTTCGTGAACGATACGGACTTCACGGGGACCACTGACTTCGGGGACTTCACTGACAGGCAACGATCTCCTCACAGGAGAGAATACTCTCCCTGTCCCGCGCCCACGAAGCGTGGGGAAGTCCAGACGCAGGGCCGATCAGCTGACTTATCTTTGCAACAAATAACTGAGTTGCCCGACGATCGACTGCTCTAGTTTGTAATCCCGTCCGGCCCACATCCAACCGCTGGGGGCGGATTGGCCGACGACCAGATTCAGGTCGCGGTCGAGCGGTTTGCTCTCCAGAAAGGTCGCTCCACCCGGCGAGTTGGCGGCGACTCCCGGCAAGTCCTCGAACTCTTTATAGGCTTCGACGCTGACGGTGTAACCAGGCTGTTGATCGCTGGGGATCATGGTCACCACGACTCGGCGGCGGACCGATTGCAGTGTGCTCTCCAGTCGATTCGAGAAGCCAACGGAATCGCTATGCCATGGTTCAAAGACACTGGCCCCGACTTTGTAGTCGGTCTCAATGACTCGTGACTGACGGTTTTCCTTGCGGATCGAGAACTGGAAGTCTTCCAGCGTTTCGACCATGCGTTCCCAGAGCAAATCCTCGTTGGTCGTCGACACAAACAAGGGGTTCGGGGCCTTCACGGGCACGACACCCGCCATCCGGAGTGACGATAGTCCCCCTGCGCAGCCCACAGAGCATGCGAGGCAGAGAACGCCAATGATGAGCCGGGGGCAATTCATGCGGAGAGTGGAGAGTCGGAAGTTTAATTGCGTCCCGCAGGGAAGCCTTCCCTGAGAGTATCTCGGAAGTCTCGCATGACTGGCCATGGCAAGGCAATATCACTTTGGGCACTCGCGACTCCACGAAGTATCACATTAATGACGCATGTAAAAATGCCAAATCAGGACACTCCGCCTTCACAACGGCACGGAGGAGCGTCCCGCTGCTGGCCATCAATCAGATCGAGTGATTGGCGACTTGCTTGTCTGGCCGGCCAATTCACGCACGAATTGCGGCACCGCATAGCCAGGGAGACGCTGTCGCAATTCCTCAATCAGCTCTAAACCGGTGACTTCCGGGACTTCGAAATGAGCAGCCCCAGCCACCCGATCGAGCTGATGCAAGTAATACGGGATGACTCCCAGGTCGATCAACCGCTCACACAACTCGGCCAGTGTCTCGACCTCATCGTTCACGCCGCGCAGCAGCACCGCCTGATTCAGAGTGGGGATGCCGGATCGGACCAGAGTATGGAGGGCCGCTGCGCAATCGCTGGCGATCTCTTGCGGGTGATTCGCATGCACAACCATGATCGGTTGTAAACGGCTTCCGCGCAGCAACTCGATCAGTTCCGGATTCACGCGGTCCGGCAGCACGATCGGCAACCGCGAGTGAATCCGCAGACGTGTGAGATGCTCGATCCTCTCCAGTCGTTGCATCAGCGCGGCCAGCCGCTCATCCGTCAACATCAGCGGATCACCACCACTGAGGATCACTTCATGTACGGAGGAGTCTTGTTCAATCGCCTGGATCGCCGGTTCCCAATCATCCATGCGGCGCGGCTCTTCGCTATACGGATAGTGCCGCCGAAAGCAGTACCGACAATTCACGGCACACGACCCGGCAGCCATGAGCAGCACGCGGCCTTGGTACTTTTGGAGCAGCCCCGGTGCCAGTTTCGCAGCCTGGTCATCGACCGCATCGACGACGAAGCCGGGCACGCTGACACGCTCTTCCGCCACGGGCAGCACTTGCCGTAACAACGGGTCCAACGGGTTCCCCACTTGCATACGGGCCAGGAAACTGCGCGGGACGAGGAGCGGGAAGGACTTCGCTGCCTCAGAGGTGGAGTCGACCCAGTCATCCGGGAGTTCCAACTCGCGCAGTAGGGTCGCCACATCGCGGATCGCGGTGGAGAGTGAGCGTCGCCAGGTGGGTGGTTCTGTGAGCAACCGGGGGGAGCAATCGGGTGGAGGGAGCGACTGGCGAGCCGGGCGTCAGGTAGGAGATTCTAACACAGGCGACCTCGACTTTTGCACATTTAGACGCTCAATGCCACCAAGTTCTCCAGGAGTTGTTGGACTTTCCGCGACCCCGGTCCGCAGAGGCCCACTTCAATAGGTGTTGCTTGAGGCTTCGAGCAGTTTCAGAATGGATCTTGCGGAAAGTTCAGACAGGCACGTCTGCCCCACGGAAGAGTGGTTCAGACGCTGCTTGCAATCTCTGGACCAAGCTCCGGCTTGGTCACGCAGTTCCTCGAAGCTCTGCTCCGCCGAGCCACACAGGACTCTCACCCAACTGGTCAGGATGTCATTCAGAAAGGAAGTGCGAAGACAGTTTGCGAGAGGTGCATTTTGGCACTCGAGCGAAACGGAGCTTAGGGGATCTGCGGTCCCAAGCCGGAGCTTGGGACCGCGGTTCAATGCCATTCAGGCTGGCCGGGCCGCCCCGCCGCCGCCACGAAACACGACTCCAGCGATGACCAACAATTCCGCTCTTTGTAACCCATCCCCTCAAAGAGCCGGATGAATTATTTTGATGAGGTTGCAAATGGTCAGCCAGGCTGGATATCCTGCACATGTAAGAAGAGCGTTTGATCTTCGCCACATTCTGTTGGCAACTCACGCTTGATCGGCAATTCACATCCACGAGCCTGTACTCTCTGTTCTGTGTGCCTCATGAAAGGGGTCAAAACATGCGTCAGCTAATTGCGTTGATGGTTGTCATGTTCGGAATGTCTTTGGAAGCCCGTGCTCAAGATCAGGTGAGCCTGCATAGCGTCATCTTGGAGGATGGCGGGGTGCGCGTCGAGTACAGCAAGAACTTTGTCACTTGTGCTCATTTGTATCGCTTCAACGGTCCCACAGCTGCAGACACTATCACGCATACGAGGAACTTCTTCTGCGCGACGGGTGAACATGTTGTGGCGACCGTCGCTGAGACGGAGTTCACACAACTACGAGTTGGCGATCGCGTTCTTCTGCGACACGGAAACAATGGAGCGGTTCGCAGCCTGATGGTCACGATCACGAACCGCCCGATCGCGGACGCCGGAGCGGACCAAGTTGTCCAATGCCAGGGGCTCACCGTGGTGGATCTGGACGCGTCCGCATCGACCGATCCCAACAACGACGCTCTGACTTATTTATGGAGTGCTCCCGAAGCGGTCTTGTTGGACGATCCCACCAGCCGGACTCCGTCAGGAATCTTTCCCGATGGTGTCAGCCTGTTAACGGTCACGGTGACGGACGCTCATGGTGCGATAGATACCGACGACGTGATCGTCACCGTCGTCGACAGCCTTCCGCCTGCCGTGGGTTGCACGACGAATATTGCCTCGCTCGCTCCGGCCAACCGCGAGATGATCCCCGTCCGAGTCACGATTTATGCGACCGATTTGTGTGTCGCACCGGAACTGCTCAGTTTGCAAACAGTCACATTGCGTTCCAGTGAACCCGACGACCTGCGCAGCAAATCCGATGGCTCCACGACCGGAGACACTCATGGAGCGGATGGATTCTCCGCCCCTGTCAACGTGAAAAGCGTGTTCACCTACAACGCGGCAACCGCCAGCTTTGAAGGAACTGTCTCTCTTCGTGCTGAAGCCGATCGGGAGAAGAGCGGTCGCACCTACAGTCTCTCTGCCACGGTGATCGACACGCACGGCAATTCTTCCAGCGCAGGCTGCGTCGTCGTCGTCCCCAATCAACCCCCGAAGGGCCGCAAGTAGCGTTGATCACGTTCGAGGCGAACGGCAGGGTGGCCCAGACATCGCTTTGGATGTCTGGGTTGCAGAGCAACAGGGGGATATGCAGGATCAGCTCACCCCGGCAATCCCTCCTCTGCCTGCGTCACCCAGACGTTCAAAGCAACGTCTGGGCCACCCGGCCAAAAACCAATTTGCCGGGTCGGGATCAGTGCAGAAGTCGAGGTCGCGACCAAATGACTCACTGCTGGACGCGCTATTAATCACAGAATCGCGTTCTGGCGTATTACACACCGGAAGGGACGCTGAGATGAGCGACGCTACTCGTCGTCGGAGTCACGTTTAACCTGGGCCCCTAGCTGCTGCAGTTTGATCTCCAACTGCTCATATCCGCGATCCAGGTGATAAATGCGGTGTATGATGGTCTGGCTGGGGGCGGCGAGGGCGGCGAGGACGAGAGCGGCGCTCGCTCGCAGGTCGCTGGCCATCACGTTCGCCCCCGAGAGTGCGGAGACACCAGTGATGATGGCACTGTCACTGTCTCGGCGGATGTCGGCCCCCATGCGGAGCAATTCGGAGACGTGCATGAATCGGCTCGGGAAGACCTTGTCAGTCACCACGCTCTGGCCGGGAACCAGACAGAGTAACGCAGTCAGTTGAGCCTGGACATCGGTCGGGAATCCCGGATAGGGGAGTGCGCGGCAAGCGACTGGCCGCAGCCAGCGGGGGACAGTGACCCGGCAACTGTTTGGCGTGAATTCGAGGGAGACCCCGACCTCCCGCAGGAGTTCCGTCACAGCGGTCATTTGCTGGGGCAACACATTCTGAATCGTCACATCACCGCCGGTGATGGCCGCAGCGATCATCAGCGTCGCGGCCTCGATGCGATCGGGGATCACCGAGTGCTCGGCCCCGGTGAGTTCTTCCACGCCGTCGATGACCAGCTGTGCTGTGCCGAGTCCCTCGATCTTGGCACCCATAGCGATCAGGAGTCGGCCCAGGTCGACGACCTCTGGTTCACAGGCCGCAGCGTCAATGACGGTGGTCCCGGTGGCCAGGCAGGCGGCGGTCATCACGTTGCAGGTGCCGGTCACCGTGCTCCCTTGGTCTCCGCCGAGGTGAATCGCAGCCCCTCGCAGGCGAGACGCCGCTGCGATAACGTAACCGTTCTCAATCTGAATATCCGCTCCGAGTGCCCGCAGCCCCTTCAGGTGCAAATCAATCGGGCGATGGCCGATATTGCAGCCGCCGGGGAGCGAGACAATCGCCTGGCGTCGTTTGGCGAGCAGCGGCCCGAGAACGCAGATGCTGGCCCGCATACGACGTACGAGATCGTACTCGGCCCGGCAGGGGCGGTCGTCCACGCACTCCAATGTGAGGGCGTGGCCATCTCTTTGCGTCTGCACTCCCAGCGTTTGCAACAACGCGGCCAGAGTCCGGACATCGGCCAGATCGGGAGCGTGCTGGAGCCGCAGCGGTCCGCTGGCGACCAAGCTGGCAGCCATCATCGGCAAGGCAGCATTCTTTGACCCGCTGACACGGACCGTACCGTGCAGGGCTGTGCCGCCGTGAATGATGAACCGGTCCATCAGTGGAATGCTCCAAGAACGACCACTGTCCAACGGAAAAGCCCAGGGGTGGCAACCCCCTGGGCTTTCAGTGACTCAAGCTGCTCGAGCGATTAACGCTTGGAGAACTGGAAGCTGCGGCGGGCTTTCTTGTGGCCGTACTTCTTACGTTCGACCTTACGATCGTCACGGGTCAGGTACTTGCCTTCGGTCAGAATCGGATGGAGTTCCGGGTTCTTGGCCTGGAGGGCACGGGCGAGGCCGAGCTTGCAGGCTCCGCTCTGGCCGGTCGATCCACCGCCTTCGACTTGGATGATGATCTCGACCTTTTCCAGCATGCTGGTGGCCTTCAACACGGCCAGCACGGCATGCTGATCAGTGATCAGCGGGAAATACTCGGTCATTTCCCGGCCATTGACGGTGATCTTGCCGTTGCCGTCCTTCAGGCGGACACGGGCGACAGCTGTCTTCCGACGGCCAGTGCCCCAGCAGACGCCGAAGCGGTCGACCTTGCCGCGGATCGTGGGGGCAACCCGTGCCACGGGGGCCGCTTCCAAGCTCGGCTCGTCAGCAGCGCCACCGATGTTCAGTTCTGGCATTTCATTCTGCGGTGCGTCAGTCGACATAAACCACGTTCCGAAAATTGGCGAGATGTGTTGTGGAAAAAAAGCAACCGATTCGATTTCGGATTAGCCCTTGAGCCAAGCGGGAAGTTCTTGCGGCTGTTGTGCCTGATGCGTGTGCGTGGAACCCGTAAACAGTCGCAGGTTCGTCAGCATGATCGACGCCAGCTTGTTCTTCGGCAGCATGCGGCGAACGGCTTCTCGCAGCACATAGCCGGGATTCCGCTTAATCATCTGCTCGGCGGTCACCACGCGACGACCACCGGGATATCCGGTGTAGTAGTCGTACTGCTTTTCGCTCATCTTCTTGGTCAGATACGGCATGTCTGCACTGGCGGTAATCTTGCCGCTGAATCGCACCTTGCCGACGTTCAGGATAACGATGCAATCCCCGGTCACCACATGCGGAGTGAACTCCGGCTTGTGCTTACCCATCAGGATGGTGGCGATTTTGGTGGCGAGATGGCCAACGATCTGCCCTTCGGCATCGATCACATACCACGTGGGCTTGACCAATTCCTTCTTCGCCATAAACGTTCTTGTGGACACGACTTGCACCTCGATCGACCAGCTGCTCCGGGCCGGGCTTGGTGCCCGACGAGTGGAGGAAGTCCCGCATGTTACCGAGATCGGGCGGCAGGTTCAACAGTGTCGGCGTCGCAGAATTCGTAAGAATTCTGCTGCCTCCGTTCGGCGACGTGGTCGACTCGCGGAATTCTGATGAATTCCGCGACGGCTGCTACTCGCTCAATGTCCCCTTCGACGACGGCACGCCCTTCTGGCGGGGATCGACCGTGACGGCCATGCGCAGAGCACGAGCCGTCCCTTTGAAGATCGCCTCGGCGATGTGGTGGCTGTTGCGACCGTGGTGCAGGACGACGTGCAGATTCATCAAGGCGTTCGCTGCCACCGCTTGCCAGAACACCTCGACGAGTTGGGTGTCGAACTCTCCGATCTTTTCGGTCGGAAACTCGAACTTATCGATGAACCACGCCCGCCCGCTCAGGTCCAGCGCCGACGTGACCAGCGTGTCCTCCATCGGCAACGAGAAACAGCCGTACCGCGAAATGCCCACCTTGTCCCCCACCGCTTGCAGGATTGCCCGCCCGAGACAAATGCCGGTGTCCTCGACCGTGTGGTGGTGGTCGACATGCAGGTCGCCCTGGGCCTTGACGGTCAGGTCGAACAGCCCGTGCTTGGCCAGCAGCGTCAGCATGTGGTCCAAGAACCCGACGCCGGTCTCGATGTCGGCCTGGCCGGAACCATCGAGATTGATGGAGAGCGAGATGTCCGTCTCGGCGGTCTGGCGTTGAATCGAGGCGGTACGTGGTGGCATGGAGTGGCTTTCAGTGGTGAATGTGCATGTCCAAAGCCCAGGGGTTGCAACCCCTGGGCTTTCTGGAGCGATGTGTCAGTGAATCTGGCTCGTGATCTCTGTGAGTGCCGCCAGCAGTGTATCGACTTGCGCATCAGTCCCCACGGTAATTCGCAGCCCGTCCCAGACCTGGTCGGCCCCGAACTCGCCTTGGGAATTCAACCCCGGGAACTTCATGAACCGCACGAGGATCTTGCGGGCCTTGAGTTGGTCGTAGATCACCTGATGCGCGGCCGTGGGGTGGGTCGTCCAGACGAAGTTCGCCTGGCTTTCGATGGTCTCGAAACCGAGACCCCGCAAGGCCGCCGTCATGCGTGTCCGCGTGGCGATGATCTTCGCCCGGTTGGCCAGCATCCACTCCTGATCCCGCATCGCCGCCTCGGCTGCGGCCAGCGAGAGGGCGTCGCAATTGTAGCTGTCTTTGACCTTCCGCATGCCCGCGATGAGGTCGGGGTGGGCCACTGCAAAGCCGAAACGTAGCCCGGCGAGACTGTAACTCTTGCTGAACGTGCGGGTCACAATCAGCTGCTTCCCGATTGAGGACTGAAGCAGTTCCATCCGGTGTGGCTGGTCGGCGAAGTCGCCGTACGCCTCGTCGAGGACCAGCACCCCCTGGGGCGGCACCAATTGCTGGACTGTCTCATCCGTCCAGCGATTCCCCGAGGGCGAATTCGGATTCGGCGTGAAGACCATTTTGGCCCGCCGCACGACCGGGGCGGCTGCCTCCAGATTCCAGCTCCAGTCGGGTCGCAGCGGCATTCGCTGGTGACTCGCTCCCTGCAACTCGGCCAGGGTCTCGTACAGGATGTAGCTGGGATAGGGGTACGCGATCAACTGCCCCGCATCGACGAACGTGCGGACGAGAATCGTCAACACCTCGTCGCTGCCATTCCCCGGCAGAATCCAGTCGGGGTCGAGGTCAAACAGTTCGGCAGCTGCCTTCCGAAACGAGGTTCCTGCCGGGTCGGGGTAGACCTGCAATCGCTGGGCCGCGACTGCGACCGCAGCGGCCACTCGCGGCGACGGAGGATAGGGATTCTCATTCGTATTGAGTTTGACCCAGCCGGTGTCCTGCGGCTGTTCACCGGGGACGTATCCAGCGATGCGGTCGATATCGGGCCGAAAGAGAGACATGCGGTTTCCGAGACGGAGATGAGGATGCGTGTGAGGTCGTGCGGGAAGAACTTGGTGACGTTCGCTGAGTTTCCTAGGTGAGATTGTGGCGAACAAGCTTCGAGAACGGAATCAATCGAAAGGTTCGCGTCGGGAGGGAGCCGATCGGAGAGGAATCGGTCTTTCGATGTCCAGTTGTCTCCGCTTACAATCCGCCCAGTCGACAATAGTCGTCAATCCGGAGGGTCTGGTGGCCTTCCGGAATGATCATAGTGCGTGCGCGGCAGGTGAAGTACCTGCCCAGCGTGTTGGATTTGTCAGGGAAGGACGGTCTCATGCTCCGACGGAGTCTTGGCTCGCTCTGCGCGAGTTGTCTCGTGGTGTTTCTGATTCATACGCTGAGTGGACAGGCTCAGGCGCAGGTCACTGCGGCTGCGATTCTGGGTGGGTATCGTCCGTCACAGGCCGTGGACATTGAGACTCCCGACAAGTCCGAATGGGACAAGTGCAAAATCGAGACCCTCAAGATCGGTAAAGGGACCGGCTACGTGGTGACCGGTCCGCAGGGGCAAACCCTGCGGAGATTTGTCGACATTGATGGAAACCAGACCGTCGATCAGTACCGCTATTACAAGGACGGCATCGAGGTCTACCGCGAGATCGACGCCACGGGAGACACGAAAAAGGTCAACATCGACCAAGTCCGCTGGTTCAACATGGGCGGCACACGCTGGGGGGTCGACCCCAATCATGACGGGATCATCGATCAGTGGAAGATTATCTCTGCGGAGGAACTCTCCCAGGAGGTGGTCCGCGCTTTGGCGACCGGAGATGCCAACATCCTCAAGCCGCTGCTGGCGACGGCTGAGGACTTGACCGCTGTCGGAGTCGAAAAAGCCGCTCAGGCAGGAGTCTTGAAAAATGTCGCCAATCCCGAACAGGGCTTGGCTGAGACCCTCAAGCAGTCGAAGACGATCAAGTCCACGACGCGCTGGATGCAGTTCAACTGCTCGATGCCTTACATGGTCCCCGCTGAACCGGGCAAGAGTACGCAGGATCTGTACGTCTATGAAAACGCGATGGCGATTGTCGAAAACGGCAAGGAGACCGGCTCGATCCACCTCGGCGAAATCGTCCGCGTCGGCAATACCTGGAAGCTCACCGTCCTCCCCAAGCCGGTCGAAGGGACCGAGTCATTCGTTGCCGAAGGGGGCGGGCTGTTTCAACCCAGCCTGGCCCAGTCAGCTACCAACACGGGAACGCCCGATGGCACCCTTAAGCCCGAAGTCCAACAGCTGATCGACGCCATCAAGAAGCTCGACGAGAACCAGCCCGGCCCCACCGCCAAGCCCGATGAAGCCGAGAAATACCATGTCACCCGCTTCCAATACCTCGCCAAGTTGGCCGAGGTCTCCGCCTCGACTGACGAGCGGGACAGTTGGCAACGACAGTTGATCGAAGGGATCTGCAACGCGACGCAGATGGGGGCCTACCAAGGCGGGATGGCCGAACTCCAGCGGATGGAGGTGCAGTACTCGAAGACGGCCAAGGACGAGCCGATCTACCCGTTTCTCATCTTCCGCAGCCTGCTGACCAAATACACGCTCGACCTGCAACAGGCCGCCGTCGCTGATCGGCAAAAAGTCCAGGACGACTTCTTGAAGTCGCTGGAGATCTTCGCCGCCCAGTTCCCCCAGGCCGAAGACCGACCGGACACGCTGCTGCAACTGGCAGTGACGCATGATCTGAATGCCAAGACCGCCGAAGCTGCCAAGTGGTACACCCAGATCGTCAAGGATCATCCGGAGAGCCGGGCCGCTGTGCGAGCCAAGGGGTCGCTGTTGCGGCTGGGATTGAAGGGGCAGAAGCTGGCCTTAGCGGGAGCGCTGTTGGGAGGCGGGAACTTCAACGCCGCTCAGTATCAAGGCAAGGTGCTGGTGGTGGCCTACTGGACGACCTATTGCACCCCTTGTACGGAAGAGTTGCCGCTGCTGAAAGAAATGTATGAAACGCAGAGGGCGGCGGGTATGGAGGTGATCGGCGTCAACCTCGATACCGATGGAGCCCCGATTCAGGAATACCTGCAACAGCACAAAGTGCCGTGGCCGAGCATTCGTGAACCCGGCGGTATGGAGAGCGCTCCGGCGATGGCCTACGGCATCGTGGCCCTGCCCACGATGTTTATTGTCGACAAGACCGGGACTGTGGCCGCGGTGACGACCTCCATGGAAGATGTCAAAAAGCTAGTGCCGGACTTGCTGAAGAAGTAACCGGCGAGCGTCCGGCGTGAGCCGGATGGTGCCTTGCTCCAACCACAGGGATATGAATCCATGAACTTGGCATGGGGGCGAGGAGTCCTCGTTCTGGTCAAAGAGCCTATCCCAGACTCCTGTGTCCAAATGAGCGAGAGCAAGGAAATGGAACCAACACCGCCAGCTGTAGTGGAGTACCGTCGCGAATGCGATAGGATCGAGTACGGTTATTGTGATTGGAAAAAGGAAGGTGGATGGGATGTGGGGCTCGGGCATTGGGACCGCCCGATCGGGGAAGGCATCACGATGCTCAATCGAATACAGAAGAAATCAGATCTGGCAATATTTGCCTCGCCGCTGCAGGATGTTGACTTGGGGAAATTAACCGAGACAGAGCGATTGCGATACCTGGAGTTGCAAGAATGCCCGCTGTCAGGGACTGGGCTCGATCTGATGCCAGTCTGCGAGAAACTCGATACCTTGATTTTGAGCCAGTGTCCCATCGATGGCAAGTGCCTCATCGGGCTTCGGAGATTCCCCAATCTGAAGTCACTTACTCTTGTGGATGTGGTTCGTAACGCCGACGACGCTCTAAAACATGCGAGTGCGTTGACTCACCTGGATTCCATTCACCTGCAAACAGATGACTCGACCTATACCGGTGACGGGTTGGTCGGACTATCAAAGATGAAAAGTCTCAGAGCGATGACTCTGTATAAGTCGACTATCCAGAGGGGATTCGGTCACTTGGTCGGTTGTACGTCTTTGCGGCAACTGGAGGTGTCGGACACGCTCGTCACAGACGACGCGCTGAAGGAAATCTCAACCATATCCAGTTTAGACAATCTGTACATTTCTAGTCCAAGTGTCACGAACGAAGGCGTTGCTCACTTGAGTTCATTGAAGAATATTGAGTGGCTGGGAGTACGAGGCCCGAAGCTTAGCCCTCGATGTGTCGATGGTGTTTCAAGGATGAAGTGTGTGCGTTACCTCGCCTTGGGATGTCCGATCGATGAGAAAGCAGCCGAGTCCCTCAGTACTTCCCAGCACCTTCTGCAATTGTCGATTTACGGAAAGGGCAACATCTCTAAAGTACACTTCGATATGATCAAGCAGGCGTTGCCAAACTGTCGGGTCAACGCGTCAGATGGACCACCAAACTATGGAATATCTGTTCGAGAGGGCACCGTGAAGTAACGTGGAGAGAAGTCCCGAGAAATTCTGCCGAATCCCCGGTTGCATTCCTCGCCCCTATCGGGTACTAATCACACGTTCACTACTGCGAGCTTCGCTCAGGATGAGCAGAGAAGAGGGCTGTCCATCCCTCTTCCCCGAGGCATTCGCCCACGGATTCACTTCCGACCAACATCGACTGACTGACTTTCCTCAAGGATCGAAACATGGCCAAGGCTAAAGCCTCTCGCGACGCAGCTCCCGAAAAGAAGAGCGCCAACCCAGACCTGAATAATGCTCTCGGGCAGATCGAAAAGAACTTCGGCACCGGCGCGATCATGCGTCTTTCGGACCCGTCGCATGTGGCGATTGAGGGAATCTCGACGGGCTCGCTGTCTCTCGACTTGGCTCTGGGGTCGAGTGGATTCCCGCGCGGACGGATCATCGAGCTGTTCGGACCAGAGTCGAGTGGCAAGACCACGCTGGCCCTGCATGTGATCGCCAGCGCTCAAAAGACGGGTGGGATCGCAGCCTTCATTGACGCGGAACACGCCCTCGATCCGGGTTGGGCGAAGCGGCTGGGCGTCAACATTGAAGAACTGCTGGTTAGCCAGCCGAGCCACGGGGAAGAGGCCCTGCAGATTGCCGAGATGCTCATTAAGTCGAACGCGGTCGACGTGATCGTGATTGACTCAGTGGCGGCCCTGGTGCCCAAGGCGGAACTCGACGGCGAGATCGGGGACAAGCACATCGGTCTGCAAGCCCGCATGATGAGCCAGGCCATGCGCAAGCTGACCGGCGTCATCGCCAAGGCCAAGACCTGCGTGATCTTCATCAATCAGATTCGCGAAAAGATCGGCGTGATGTTCGGCAGCCCGGAGACGACACCGGGGGGACGGGCCCTGAAGTTCTATGCCTCGGTCCGGGCCGATGTCCGCAAGATTGCCACCCTGAACGACGGAGACCAGCCGATCGGCATTCGCATGAAGGTCAAGGTCGTCAAGAACAAAGTGGCCCCGCCGTTCCGCGTGGCTGAGTTCGACATGCTCGGCAGTCGGGGGATCAGTCTGGAGGGCGATGTTCTCGACATGGCCGTATTGGCTGGATTCGTCAACAAGAGCGGCTCGTGGTACGTCCACGGCGACAAGAAAATCGGCCAGGGCCGCGAAAAGGCCCGCACTTACCTCGAAGAAAACCCAGCTGCACTGGCCGAACTCAAGGGGCAGATCCTCGCCGCCCGAGCCAGTGGCGAACTCCCCGCCCCCCCCACTGCCAGTGCGGACGAGTAATCGCTGTTTGGACAGTGAGCAAGCTGCCGAGGGGCACGTTTCCGACGAGCCCCTGCCATCCTTGTCGGCGATGTCGGTGGCACAGGGCGACAGCGTCTTGAGTGTCGGTCGTGCGAGGTCACGTGCGCCGTTCCACGAATCCATTTTGCAAATCGGGAAGGGGATCTACGCAAGACCATTGAAGGCTGCTGGGGATGGAGTGTTCCATAGCACCACTGAGTGGGCAGAGGTCGGTCATGACCTGACCAACAGCCACAGCCCGTCCGATCCGAGCGGCCTGTTCGCCTGCGCAAGACGTTCGCCAATCAATCCGTTACGATCCCGTGGTTCTCTCGACTCAGCTTGGAGCCACTCACACCATGATCGTCACGATTGATGGCCCCGCAGGCGTCGGCAAAAGCACAGCGGCTCGCCAACTCGCTGAACGCCTGGGGTTCGATTTTCTGGATACTGGGGCGATGTACCGGGCGGTCGCACTGTGCAGCTTGGAACAGGGAGGAGACGCCCACGATCAGTCACATTCCGCCAAGATTGCAGCACTGGTCAAGATCGAAGCGCTTTCCGGGCGGGTCATGTGTGACGGCCGAGATGTTTCGGGGGCCATCCGGACACCGGATGTCACCCATGCGGCATCGATCGTGGCACAAAACCCCGCAGTCCGGGACGCTCTCGTCCAGCAACAGCGCGACGTGGCCTGCGAACGCGACATCGTCAGTGAAGGCCGCGACCAAGGGACCGTAGTTTTTCCCGACGCCGAATGCAAATTCTTTCTAACAGCTAATCCTCGAGTGCGGGCGCTGCGTCGCCATCGGGAGCTGGCGGATTCCGGCCACTCGATGGATATCGAAGAGCTGGTCCGCGTGCAAAAAGAACGAGACGACCGCGATGAAATGCGGGAGATTGCTCCGCTGCGGCCGGCGAACGATGCGCTGATCGTCGACACGACCGACCAGTCCCCGGACGAAGTGCTGGACTATTTGGTCGAGACCGTACTCTCTCGCCAGTCTCGCTCTGCGAGTCGATGACCTGAGTAATCCTGAGCGTCATGAAGGGGAGCGAAAGCAACACTCACCCATGTTTTCCTCGCAGACGCACAGCGTGACTGAGGGGAAATCCAGATGGCTCACTCGCTTCACTCATCCGGCGGCTCGGTCGCCACTTCGTGCCACTTCATCGCCTGGTTCATTGGCTCAATCCGCAACACGACAATGCCGTCCTGAAAAATACGAACGGTGCCCGTCGATTCCGAGACGGCAATGGCAATCGCCTTGGTGGCCTTCGAGATCCCGGCTGCGGCCCAGTGGCGGGCCCCCAGTCCCTTGGAGAGCGTGATGTCTTCGGCGGCAGCATCGAGGATGCGGCCCGCTGCGATGACGACTCCCTCGGCGGAAATGACAAAGGCCCCGTCGATCTGGGCCAGTTCCTTCATGCTCTCGCGGACGCGGGCGTTGGTGATCATCCGCTCTTTGGCGGCATAGCCTCGGAAGGGATCGTGGACCCCTTCGTGGGACATCTCGATCACCTTGCGGTGTTGACCGACCACAAACAGCGTGCCGACCTTGTGCCCTTCGCGTCCCTCGCGACCGATTTCGACGGCCAAATCCACCACGCGGCGCAGCGTCTCCAAGGGAACCTGTGTCTCCAATCGCTGCAAGTCTCGCGTGGTCAACCGGGCCAGTCGTTCCGACAAACTGACCACACTAATCGTATCAATATGCTCCCGGTCAAAGGCGGTGTAGACCACCACCACTTGATCTCCCGTCGACACCAGATTGTCCGCGATGGCTTCGAGCAAAGCCTGGCTCACCTGCACCTGCCGGGTCAGCGGTTCCTGCATCAGCGGCACCAGCGTGACCTGGTCATCCAGGCAAGCCTGCTGCACATCCAGTTTGTGCGAGGCCACGATTAATCGGCTATCCCCTAATATCTCTTTCACGGCCTTCAGATCATATGGAATGTCCGCCAGCATCAGCACCGCCGACGCTCGCGACTGCTCCACGAGTGACACCGCAGCTGTCAGTAGTCCAATCAAAGTGGGGGGCAATGGGGTCCGCGCCATGTCTCCGGGGGCCAATCTAAGACAGAGTGTCAGCTGCGATTCACAAAGTACGAGGGGTGTCGAAGTTTACGCGGTGAGCATGGCTCGTCAATTCGCTTACGGAAATTGAGCTGTCGAACCGCCGGGAACCAAGAAAACACAACCAGCCGGATGGCTCATTGACTCGACACTTGGGTGAGGGGATGCCTCACTCCGTTCAGGCCCAGCCTTGCGCCTCGCTGCGTTTCTGGTCGCGATCCCACAAAAGTGACACCACCTCCTGATTCGCATCCGGAAACCGCAACGAACAAAGTTCCCGCAGGTCCACCCACCGAAATGGAGGAGTGGGAGTCAAGTCGCCTTCCGGGCTGACGATATCACTCAAATAGAAGCTGAGATCGACCGTAGCGTGCGGGTACTCGAACCGCTGGTGATACAACGGTTGGGTAATGCGGATGGCGAGGTTGGTCTCCTCCATGCACTCCCGCACTGCGCAGGCGGCAGCGGTCTCGTAACCGATGCACTTGCCACCGGGGAATTCGTCGTAGCCCGCGAGCGGACCAGTCGGCCCACGGACGCCGACGAGGTACTTTCGATCATGCTCGACAACAGCGATGCCGACACGCACCAGCTTGGGAGGCATGGGATGCTCCTGGAAGAGGGCGAATGGCTGATGGCTTGTGGCCAGAACGTTGCGAGGGCGATCAGCCTCTGGCCATCCGCCAATCGCCATCCGCCACTCACTGAGCCGCAGTCGCCGGGGCCTTCTCCCCAAACGCATCGAGCGGTGGTCCACCCATCACGTGGTAGCCGCAGTCGACGTGCAGGGTCTCGCCCGTCACCGCACTCGCCAGATCGCTGAGCAGGAACATGCCGACCTTGCCGACCTCCTCCTCGGTGATGTTGCGGCGTAGCGGGGAAAACGTCTCGTACAGGGTCAACATCTTCTTGAAATCGCCGACGCCGCTGGCACTAATTGTCCGCACCGGACCGGCTGAGAGGGCGTTGACGCGAATGCCGGATGGCCCCGTCTCGCTGGCCAAGTAGCCGACCGCACTCTCCAGCGCCGCCTTGCACAGCCCCATCAGGTTGTAACCGGGGATGACTTTCTCCCCGCCCAAATATGACAGCGTCAGGATACTGCCGCCCGGATTCATAATCGGCTTGGCCCGCCCGGTCATGGCGACCAGTGAGTACGCACTGATGTCCATCGCCGTCTTGAATCCTTCTCGGCTGACGTTGTAGACCGGTCCGGTCAGGTCGGCAGGGGGAGCGAATGCAATCGCATGCAGCATGAAATCGATCGTGCCCAACTCCGCCTTGATGTGAGCAAAGGTCTTGTCGAGGTCGGCGTCGCTCTGCACATCGCACGGGATCACGAACTTGGCCCCCAGCGGATCGACCAGCTTGCGGACCTTGTTTTCGTTCTTCGTACGGGCCGGATCCTTGTCCGGCATGTGCGTAAACCCCATCACAGCCCCCTCTTTGGCCAGCTGCTGGGTGATGGCCCACGCGATCGAATGCTCGTTGGCGATGCCGAAGATGACCCCTTTTTTGCCGTCGAAAAGCCCCATGGCGGTTCCCTCTCTGTGTGTGAAATCCGTCGCTGAACGGTGAAGCACAGAACATAGCGAAGTCCCTGAATTCGTTCAACGCGGGCTGGGAGTCCCAAACGGGCGGGAAACGTCGGATCGACAACACGAGTTGTCCGGGAATTGCAGTCCGAACCGTCGGCCCCAGCGAGAGTGGGATCTTCTCCCTTCCCAGTGCCACAATGAGCCCTCGGGCCCCGCCCAACCCCTACCACCCCGACTCTCCGAAGAAAAGGGGGTCAGGCCAGAAGGGACGCACGGTGATCGTCACGCGGAGATTGGATGGACTCCCCTTCAGGCGATCGGTCCGTGAAAATCGACCCGCGAGACTTCCGAAGTCTCCGAAGACTTCGGAAGTCTTTTGGGACGCGGAGCCTGGCCTCGTAAATGTGGCGCAGGGGCACTGGCGATACACGAATCTGGCCCCGCGACCATCGCCGTTTTATCGGGCCAGCCCCCGGGGTGCATGACCTTAGCAGCGGTCCCGTGAACGCCTGGCGGTGAGATTTGGGAAGGGGGAATACTGGACTCAGGGGTCTTCCGCACTCGGGCTGCGGCGCTGTTCTTTCCTGGCCGAGCCGATCTTCTTGTCCTTCAGTCGACGAGCCTTGGCCGCCCGCGACGGCTTTAACTTCTTACGCACCTTCGGAACTACGAGCGATGCGATCACAATGGCCCGCAGCTTCTCCAGACAGTCCTCTTTATTTCGGGGTTGATCGCGATACTTCTGTGAGATCACCAGCAGATCGCCATCGACCGTAAGCTTGGGTTCTAGTTTCGTGAGTACACGAAACCGCAGTTCCTCTGGAATGGACGCCGATTCCCCCGGACGCCAACGCAGCTGGGCTTTGGAACTGACCTTGTTGACGTTCTGTCCGCCGGGGCCCGAACTGCGCGCGAAGGCGAACTCCAGTTCGGACAGGGGAATCCGGAACGCGGAGTTGATTTCGAGCCATTCAGGAACGGGGGGCATGGTGATTTGATCGGGGTGAGAGGTGAGCGGACCGGCAGTAGACCCCGAGTTTGAGTCGTAGTTCAGGTTTATCCGCCCCAAATTCCTTTGCGGGGGGGGCAGGGGGGAGTTCTGACGACATCGCCCGATACAGACTTCCGATTCCCTCGTCGCGGAAAGTCGGGAGATCGATCGCTCAAGGAGCCTGCTTCGCAGTCTATTCTTTTCCTCCAGCAGGACCAGGCAGGTCAAGAAAATCCCCGGAATTCCGCTGCGGGCGGACGGGCGGTGAATCGTACCCGCTGTCTTCGACTTCGCCCCCCTGATCGCTTGTGTTTCGCGCATGACCACCACCTTGACTTCGCCCGAATGGGCCAGCCGGTCAGCGATCATTCCCAGCGAGCTGTGAATGTGATTCTGTCGCTCACTCAAATCAGGGGCGTCGATCAACCTTCAATCCTTCGACTTCGCCCCCCCCCCGCCGGTGCTGGAAAACGCGGGGAATGTGGCGACTATTTCGCTAATGATCTTTTCCTGAGACTCGATAGAACTATGTCCAGCCGATCGCTTCCCCAAGCCAAGAGCAGAGGCCTCTCCAGTGTTCGATTCACCCTGGGACACACTCGTACGCAGGTACTCCTCTCTCGTGATCTCCTCAGCTTGGCGAGTGCTGGGCTGCCTCGCGGATGCAGAGGATATTGCCCAAGACGTGTTCCTCGAAGCATTTCGCAAGTGGAGTCCAGACGAGCAGCACGCTTGGCCTGGGCTGCTTCGCCGCATGGCCATCTGCCGGGCCTTGGACTTGTTGCGGACTCGTCAGCGATCCCAATCGCTGGAGTCCTCTCGGATCGATGAGCGGGCCGCTGATCCGTCGGACACTCTTGTGAAGCAGGAGGTCCACACCCAGTTGCGAGCCGCAGTGACCAGCTTGCCGCAGCGAGAGTCCGAGGTGTTCTGCCTCGCCTGTTTTGAGCAGTTGTCGCATGAGGAGATCGCCGACGTGCTGCAAGTCTCGCGTGGCTCGGTCGCGGTGGCCTTGTCGAAAGCCAAATCACGACTCACTGAAATGTTCCAACCCACTTCCGGAGACTCCAAATGACTCAGCCCCATGACCCCTTCGAACTGTCCCCCAGCCTGAACCAGGCCATCCAGGAGATCGCTGCCATGCATGCCCCACCAGAATCGACGAACCGCGTGACAACCGCTGTTTTGAACCAGCCGCCCGTCCCCCGTCCCACAGTCCAGCGCGGTCGATTAGGACGCCGCACCGCTCTGACCGCGATCGCCGTGTCTTGTGTCACGGTTGCCGTCGGCCTCTTCATGAATGGAACTCCGTTCACGCAAGTCGCCTTCGCCGATGTGCAGCAAGAATTGGGCAAGACCCACTCGGTGCAATATGTCGAGTCCATGCACGAGGTCGACGCGCAGAACGAGATCAAACTCCTCAAGCTGACGCTGGCGAGTGAGGGACTGGTCGCCGATGCCAAGACAATGAAGCTGGAGCCGGATGAACTGCGCCAACGCATCCAGGCCCGCATCGATGACATCCAGGGAAAGCTCACCCGAGGAGAACCCGTCGAATCCGCCCGCGTTTGGATTGAGGGGCGATACCTGTTCCGCCGCGAGCAGACCCTCGGGATTGCTAAATCCGTCGAGGTTCTGGACGAGAAAGGTGGCTCGACGGTGTTACTGCCGGGCATGCACTTCCAAAGGATCGAAATCACGAACGCCGAAACAGGAGTGAATGTTCATCTCGAACCGGATCGGAAGAAGTGTGTTTTGATGAAGTCGCAGACCACCATCAACCAACACTCCGGGAAGACCACCACGACTGAAATCGGCCCAAATCCAGCCAGTAACTTCTACCTTGAGTTCAAAAACATTCTCCCGGAGAAGTTGACTTCCCTCGGCGAGAAGTCCTTGAACGGCAAAACCGTGACCGGATTTCGCAAGATTGAGGATTCGGGAGAATGGCAATTCACCTCGACCTATTGGATTGATTCGACGACGAAACTCCCCGTGAAGATCGAGTCCGAGATGCGAAAGGATGGGGTGTTGTACGGTGGCACTACCATCGCGAACATTGCCTTCGACCAGACAATCGACCCCAACTTGTTCAGCACGCAGCCGCCTGCGGGCTATGAGGTTTCTGAGTCCGGAATCCACGGCATCGAGATCAGGAAGTCTGATGAAAAGTAATCGATCGGCAACGACCATCCACTCGTGATCGTTCCGCTCCCCGCCCGCGTCAGACACTTTGATCTGGCGTGGGTGTTTTTTTTGATCTCGGTTTAAAACAGAATTGGAGCAGATTCAGAATCTGTCTTCAGTTCGCGCCGACAGAAATGCCGAGGCCACTCTGGAGTAGGGCAGACATTCCTGTCTGCCCTTCCGGAAGAGCAATTCTGAATCCGCTCCAGACTGGGGCTGGGCACCGAGGTTCATTCCCCTACTTGGCGACTCCCATCGCGCGGGTCTCTCGCATGACCACAACCTTGACTTCACCGGGGTAGGTCAGTTGGTCTTCGATCGCTTGAGCGATGTCGCGGGCCATTTTGGCGGCTTCGCGGTCGTTGATCGACTTAGGGTCGACGATCACGCGGACTTCGCGGCCCGCTTGCACGGCGTAGACCTGGTCGACGCCGGGGAAGCCATAGGCAATCGCTTCGAGGTCTTCCAGCCGCCGGATGTACCGATCGAGCGACTCGCGACGGGCACCTGGCCGAGCTGCCGAACAGGCGTCGGCTGCAGCTGTGAGCACGGTGTAGATGTACTCCGGACGAATGTCATCGTGGTGACCGAGTGCGGCGTGAACCACTTCCGGACCTTCGCCGTACCGCTTGAGAAGTTCAGCCCCGATCGCCGGGTGGCCGCCTTCCATCTCATGGTCAGCTGCCTTGCCGATGTCGTGCAGAAACCCGCAGCGTCGAGCCAGATTTCCATCGAGGCCCAACTGTTCGGCCATCATCCCGGTGAGGTAGGCGACCTCGATCGAGTGCCGCAGCACGTTCTGGCTATAGCTGACGCGGTAGGACAGGCGACCCATCAGCTGGATGACTTTGTCGTGCAGGTTCGGCACGTCCGCCTCTTCGGCACCCGAGCGTCCCGAGCGGATGATGGTTTGGTCCATCTCCTTTTGCGTCTCGCGGACGATCTCCTCGATCTTTTGGGGGTGAATGCGACCGTCCTGGATCAGCTTGTTGAGCGACTGCCGAGCGATTTCACGGCGGACGGCATCGAACGCCGTGACAACGATGACTCCGGGGGTGTCGTCCACGATGACATCGACGCCGGTCGCCTGTTCGAAGGCCCGAATGTTGCGGCCCTCTCGCCCGATAATGCGGCCCTTGACATCATCGCTGGGGATATCGATGGTCGAGACGGTCGTCTCGGCAGTATGCGTCGAGGCGTAACGCTGGATCGCCATGCCGATGATCTCGCGCGCCATCCGCTCGGAGTTCTCCTTGAGATCCTTCTCCTTCTTGAGGATCTGGCTCCCCGCTTCGGCCCGCAGCTCATGGCCCAGCCGGGTCATCAGACGCTCGGACGCCTGCTCCTTAGAGAGGCTGCTGATTTTGTAGAGTTCTTCCTGCTCCTGCTTGAGGAGTTTTTCGAGTTCGCGCTCGTGGGCCTCGGCGTTCTTGGTCTTCTCAGACAGACGATTTTGGGTCGTCTGGAGCATCTTCTCCTTGGCCTTGATCTGGTTATCGAGTTCGTTCAGTCCGGCGTCTCGCTTGTCGAGCTTACGCTCCACGTCGCGCAGTTCTTCGCGGTCCTTGGACAGTTCTTTGTTCAGGTTCTCTTTGCGACGAAGTAACTCTTCCTTGATCTCCAGTTCACTCGTCTTGCGAAGATTGTCAGCCTCGACCTTGGCCTCGTGGAGCAGCTGCTCCTTATTGCGGTAAGCCGGACCGAGCCTCATCCGTTCAAAAATGAACCCGATCAACAATCCGAGCGACAATGCCACTCCAGCGTAAATCCACTCCATGCCACACCTCAATTTGTGTCAGCAGTCGTTCACCGGAGATCGCTGTGCGCGGGATCGCCGACCGGAGAGTTCACGAGAAGTGACATGCACTGTGTCAATTGTCGTTGTGACTGCTCGACGGCAGCCGGGATCTCTCGGCCCGAAAACGAATCCCTCACGAAGCCCATGAACGACCGATTGTTGTCTAAAACGACCGTAGACTGCCCAGAGCAGGCTCATCGATGACATATTACCGGTGGAAGGGCGAACATCAACCCACTACAGGGCTGCAAGTTGCGACGAGATCCACCGCTGTTCAACGACACACAGCGGCCGGCAACGGAAATTTCCAAAACAATCCAGACAAGTGACTTGCAGGGAAGAAAGTCTCGGTTACATTGTGCCTCCCCCAAGCAAAGGCGAGGGGCTGGCTCTTTGAAAACATGGTTGGTGACCCCGAGAAATATTTGGGAATCAGCGTTCGTATGATTGATCTCTCAGATTGATTCTGAGGAGAGGTCGGAAGTGGCTGGCTGAAATGAAAC
>JANPCU010000258.1:0-4479 GCA_031431195.1 Planctomycetota bacterium
GAACCACAACAGACGTTGTCTCGCATTCAGTACCACCCCCGACGTCCCATGGAGGAGACCATCCGGCTCACGCCGGACGCTCGCCATTCCATGAAACAACCCGCGACCTGATTTTCAGGACGCGGGTTGTGGGCAACTCAGTAATCGTGTCTCGCAGCCGATCTAACGGCAACGCGGGACTACTCGTCCTTCTTGGCGGCAGCTGGCCGAGCCTTGGGAGCTGGCTTGGTGGTGCTGGCGGACGCCTGCCGCACCGTGCCATCTCCAGTTGCCGGGGCGGTTGGCTGAGGAGTCGTGGCGGCAGGAGCAGCGGGCTTGGCCGGATTGGCTCGCATTTCAGCGATGACCGCGTCAGTGATGTCGATCGTGTTATCGAACGAGAACAGGAACGCGTCGTTCTTGGTCACGACCGCATTGGCTCCGTTCGACTTGGCGATCTTATCGGCGACGGGCCGGGCTTCGGCGCGGAACGAGGCGACCAGGAAATCGCGACGCTGACCGATGGCAGTGACGGCTTGCTTCTGCAGATTGTTGAACTGGATTTGTGCCGATTGGGCCGTCTTGGCGAATTCCAGCTTCTTATCTTCGGGAGCCGCTTCGCCGAGTTCGGCCTTCATCTGGTTCAGCTTTTCGATGGCGTTCTTCTCGACCGTGGCCAGTTGACTGGCGACATTGTTCTGGTTGGCCTTCAGGTCGTTCACCATCTGCTCTTCGCGGCCGAGTTCCTTGGCGACCCTTTCCAGATCAACCACGGCGACGCCGCCCGTGGAACGAGTGAGCCATGATCCAGCGGCACCAGCACCGAGGGCGATCACTGCACAAAGAGCAAGTGTCAAAGTTGTACGGGGCATACGTTTCGGCTCCTTCCGACGGCTTTCGCCTGATTGTTCTGCTTGGCTCGACGGTCGCCACGACCGCTCGATGTCACTTTCTGTTTGGACGCTGTCGAGAGTGACAGTGTTCAAGCTCGCAGGGGCATAATCCATGACACCCGACTCGCGTCTCTGACAGTATGAAATCGATGAAATCGGGTAAAGATCAATTGTCGAAATGCCGAAGCGGGGCAGGAAATGAGTGGCAGTTTTTGCCAGTTCCCACTTGGAGAGCGACCTGGTCAACCGCCGGAATTCGTGTTCAACGGATCGCATTGAGCGCTCTCAACGTGACGCGGGCCACAGCCTCATGCGAGTGCTGTTCGCGG
Organism: Planctomycetota bacterium; assembly: GCA_031431195.1. Lineage (GTDB taxonomy): Bacteria > Planctomycetota > Planctomycetia > Planctomycetales > Planctomycetaceae > TH-plancto1. The sequence goes on from JANPCU010000258.1 coordinate 1,202, forward strand.
ACTTTGTCGTACCCGGTGCGAGCCAGTGCGAGCAGCCGGGAGCGGTCGGTGAGCAGGCGCGTCCAGGCTTCAGCGAGTGCTTGCGGATCACGGTGTGGCACGAGCAGGCCGCCTGCCCCGTCTGTCCCCATCAGCTCCACAAAGGCCCCCACTGCCGGCTGCACAACCGGAACTCCGTTGGCCCATGCCTCAAGCACCGGGATGCCTTTGGGCTCCTGGAATTCAGTGGGGACAGAGAGGACATCGATCGAGCGGTAGAAGGCGACCTTGTCCGCGATCATGTCCGGGCTGCCGCGGAATTCGACGGTGGGACCGATCGCCGCACCTCGGCGGCGTTGCTCGGCGATGTAGTGACGGTGCTGAGCCGGTTCGTACCCCCCGATCCGCAAGCGAGCTTCCGGGTGCTTCGTGTGCAGCAGCGAGAACGCCTCCAACAGGTGGTGCAGCCCCTTCTCTGGAGCAAGGCGGGCGAAGTACCCGATCGTGAACGGCTGGCCCTCGCGCTCGCCCGGAGTCCCCGTGTGCGGCTCCAAATCGATTGACAGCGGGATCGTCTGGAACCGTTCGACCGGCAGGCTGAGCATCTTCGCCATGCGGTCGCGATAGAACTTCGAATGTGTCAGGAATCCGTCGAACCCACGGGCTCGCTCTGACACAGCGGCGATGGCGCGGCTGCGATGGGAATCGGGGAGGGCATCAAGAAAGACATCATCGCCTTGCAGGACACAGGCCACCGGTCCGCTGAACTCGGCCTGGATCTGCGGCAGGCAGCCGCTGATCAAAGCGTTGCTGAACACGACGATATCCGGCTTAAGTTCGCGACCGATGTAACGGGCGAGTTCTTCACCGGCCTCGCGAATCGGGCCATCGCCCCCCGCCAGCATGGTCAGGGTCAGATCGCCGAGTTCCGCTGCATCGTGGCTGACCCCGAATCGCGTCAATTGCCGGATGATCCACGGCTGGTCCAGCCACGACTTCGACCACCGTGGCAAACCCGCCCAGACTCGCGACTTCGCATTCAGGTAGACATTGATCCCACCGAAAAAGACGCGAGACTGGCTCTGGTTCGGCTCGTCGACGCGAATCGGGGTATAAGTCGGGATCAGAGTGACCCGCGTCCCGGTCGCCATCAGCCCGCGTGCCCAGGTGTTGTCCTGCATGCACGAGCCGCAGAACATCCCCGCTGCTCCGGGTGTGACGATGGCCACGTGCATTGAAGTTCCTTGGACGACGCTGCGGGACGGGGTCTGCTGAGCCATTCCGACGGTGAACTGGGTGCAGTATCACCAAGAACCTGGCCCGTCACAACGTGCGGAGTCTCTGAACTTGGAGAGTGAGGGCAGAAGTCTCACGACATCTGCTACGGCTCCCTCTGACTCCAATTGCCCTCATTGACCGAGATCGCATACCATCCCGCCGCCAGGGGGATGGGTATTCCCTGGCACTGGCTGCTCGAAAGGAATCGACTGCGGTCCGATGTGGCAATCTCTGGGACGGAATCTGAAAGGGTTGCTGACAGCAGCGTGTCTGCTGGCGTTCGTGATATGCGCGCTCGAAATCGGACTGCGCATTGATCGTTTTCAATCGGCGGTCACTTGCCAACCGGCATTCGGCACTGTTGATTTGACGCTCGAAGAGCAGTTGGTGGCCCCGAGTTTATCGACGTGGGTCGAGATGCTGCCGAATGCCAAAGTCACGCTCCAGCATCCCGATACGGGCGAAGCGGTCACATTCACCACGAACAGTTTTGGTGTGCGCGGTCCCGAACCTCGCGTCCCGAAACCCCAAGGCGGGGTGCGTGTCCTCTGCCTCGGCGATGAGACCACGGTCGCCTCGGAACTCCCCCTCGAAGACGCCTATCCCGCCCAGCTGCAGGAGTTGCTGACAGCGGCGATGAACACACCGGTGGAGGTCATCAACGCGGGACTTCCGGGCAGTTGCCCTCGCATCGCTGCGTTACGTTTGCGGCACCGCCTGCTCGCGTTGCAGCCGGATTTGGTGGTACTGCATTTCGATATGTCCGATGTGGCAGAGGACGCGGCAGTTCGGAGGTTTGTGGACCTCGATCGAGAAGGACACCCCACGCTGGGCACACATCCGGCGACTCGCAAAGCGTGTCAGCTCAAGCGACCGCGACTCTGCGACGAGTTTATGGTCGTGCAGACTGCACAGCAGCAACTGGCAAAATTGTGGGACCGAGAGATGCCGTCGTCGGGCGAGTCGATCCTCCATCGCAAACAGATTTACCGCTGGACAGACGACAATCCGCCCGACATCGAATCCGAGATTCAGTCCGCCCTGGCACCGCTGGGGGCGATCCGGGATCTGTGCGCTGCGCTGGGGATCAAGCTGTTGGTGTCGACCAGTCCCAAGCCGTGGCAAGTCAGCCCGCAGGCGAGTAACACTCCCGAAGCTCGGGCGGTGAACGGCATTCCCAAGGACGCCTGCTGGAAGAGTCCCGAGCCGTTCCAGCGGTTGTTGGCGGCCTGCAAGACCGCCGAAATTCAGTGCGTGGTGCCGCTCTCGGCTTTCCTTCAGGCCCCACAGCCTGAACAGCTGTTTCTTCGCCAATCGCCGGGACTCTCTCCGCTGGGACACCAGCTGTATGCCGAGGCTTTGGCTCGCGGGATACTGGGAGAGGGGGCGTCGGAGCCGTCCTCCGGTTCTGAGATCGTGCCCTCGAACGCGGAGGAGCCAAGCTGGGGCCAGCCACCCTCGAACTGATCTCGCTGCATCTCGGATTATCCCGTAGAACCCCGGTCCGACACTTGCTCCGCTTCGAAGACTTCGCGTCGCGGCTAACCGTCCGACTCCCGACTCCCGACTCAACATGTCCCAGACCCTCGACACCCGAATGACTCCAATCCATGCGCTCGGTCGCATGGTGTTGGATCTCATGCGTCTGGTGGGGGATATCACGCTGTTCGGCTGGCGGATGCTGGGGTGGTTGTTCAGCGGGTGGCCACGCGGGAATGTCTTGTGGCCGATACTGGACCAGATCGGAGTGCAAAGCCTGTCGGTGATTCTGATTACCGGCTCGTTCATTGGCATGGTGCTGACTGTGCAGGCGTACGACCAGTTCGCGCTGATGGGGATGGAAAATCAGCTCGGCACCGTCGTCAACGTGACGCTGGTCAAGGAACTGGGACCGGTGCTCGCGGCGCTGATGCTCGCCGGACGAGTCGGCAGCGCCATTGCTGCTGAACTCGGCACGATGCGCGTGACAGAACAAATTGACGCCCTGACGGTATTAGGGGCCAACCCAGTGGCGCATCTTG
>JANPCU010000259.1:0-8751 GCA_031431195.1 Planctomycetota bacterium
GTATGGCAAGCCGCTGGATGTCTCTCCGTATGGCGTGATCCTCAAGCCGAGCCACGGACTCAAGATCCTGCGCGGCGACACCCAGCGAGGCTTCTCCCCCAAGGCTGAATACATCTTCCGCAAACAGCTGGAAGAGGCCGACTTCATCATCATGAACCGGATCGACGAGCTATCCTCAGACGAGGTCGAAGAACTCGAATCGCTGCTCCGTGCCGAGTTCCCCGATCAGCCGATCCTCCGTGTCTCCGCCCGCACCGGGGAAGGGTTCGAGGCCCTGACCGAGATGCTCGACCAGCGCGGGGCTTTCGGCCAGCGCGTGATGGACGTCGACTACGACATCTATGCCGAGGGTGAGGCCGAACTCGGCTGGCTCAACAGCCAGGTGAACGTCGAATCGAGCACAGCGTTCGACCTCGACGCCCTGCTGCTCGACATCATCGGGCGGCTGCATGAGCGATTCGTGGAGGCCGGAGCAGAGGCCGCGCATCTCAAGACCATCGGCCTGTGCGACGGCAGTTACGCAGTCGCCAACCTCGTCAGCAATTCAACCGGGCCGGAGTTGTCACTGCCATCCAAGACAATGACCAAGTCCGCCAACGTCGTTGTCAACGCCCGCGTGGCGACCGACCCAACGGAGCTGGAAGCGTTCGTTCGAGCAGAGGTTGCAGCGGCATGCCAATCAATCGGAGCCACCCACGAAGTGACCTCGCTCCAGTGCTTCAAGCCGGGTCGCCCCGTGCCGACGCACCGGATCAACGAGACGGTGTAGAGCACTCATCCGCCCGTCAGACCCAGTGAGGATTGGAAGGGTTGTTGTCGAGTTGGACATCGCTGTTTTTCAGAAAAGGGGGGTGGCGGGGTCAGGAGGGTTTGCGGATGGCCCCGGCGGGGGTAACCGCCGCCGGGTTGTCGCTACTCCGATCCACGCAATGGTCCTTCATCTCAAAGCGACACGTCCACCCCGGTCGGGGCCATCCGCAAAGCCTCCTGACCCCGCCACTCTGGTGTTTTCCTGACTGCAGGCCCCAAGTGGCGCTTTCCAACTCGAATCACTTCTGCCACCGAGGCGAATCTCATGCATTGGGCCACGATCACGCAAGCCTGCGGGTTAGTCCTGCTGGTACTCAGCTTCGAGGGGAATGTCCGTCTGGCGGCGGCGGAGGAATTCCACTGGGTCGAAGTCGACCCGGCGAGCGTCGGCATGAGTTGCAAGCGGCTGGCCGTCATCGACGAGATCGTGGAGGAAGGGCTCCGCGACAAGAAGATGCCCGGCGCGGTCGTACTCATCGGCTATCGAGGCCAGGTTGTCTATCGCAAGGCATTCGGTCAACGGCAGATCGAACCGACCCCCGAGCCGATGACGCTCGATACCGTATTTGACCTCGCCTCGCTCACCAAACCGATCGCGACTGCGGCCAGCATCATGCAGCTGGTCGAAGCCGGACAGATCAGCCTCGATGATCCAGTGGCGAAGCACCTGCCCGCGTTCGCCAGTCACGGCAAAGAGACCATCACAGTGCGGCATCTGCTGACCCACCAGGGGGGCTTGATCGCCGATAACTCAATGAAGGACTTCGCGGACGGCCGGGTGAAATCGATCGAGAATCTGCTGAATCTCGCACCTCTCGCCGCACCGGGCGAGCGGTTCATTTATTCCGATGTGGGGTTCATGGTCCTGGGCGAACTGGTGGCGACCGTCTCGGGCCAGTCACTGGATCAGTACACTCGCACGCATCTGTTTGAACCGCTGGGAATGCGGGAGACGATGTACCTCCCGACCGCGATCGCCGCAGAACGCTTCGCCCCGACCGAGCAGCGGGACGGCCACTGGATGCGAGGCGAGGTCCACGACCCGCGCGCGTTTGCCCTGGACGGAGTCGCCGGGCACGCAGGTCTGTTCTCGACCGCCGATGACCTCGCCCGCTATGCCCAGGCGATGCTGAGCGGCGGCCAACTCGGCGAGGCCCGCATTCTTCAGCTCGAAACTGTCACACTGATGACTTCCTCGCAGCGAGTCCCCGGCGGTGGTGTTCGCGGCCTCGGCTGGGACATACACACCGGTTACTCGTCGAATCGAGGCGACCTGCTCTCCCCCACCGCCTGCGGCCACGGAGGCTTCACCGGAACCGCCCTCTGGTTCGACCCGCAGCAGCAGCTGTTCATGGTCTTCCTGAGCAATCGCGTCCATCCGCAGGGGGACGGGAGCGTCAATTCACTGATCGGCCGTATCAGCACCGTAGCGGCAGCTGCGGTTCGGGATTTTGAATAACGATCCCGTGATCCCGAGCCGACAGCCTCTCTGCACCGCAAACGATGGAAGTCCGTGCGTGCTGAGAGAAAAGCGGTGGCCCCTGTGCCGCCCGCCGATGAAGATCTCTCAGTCCCCCCTTCGCGTCCTTCGCGGCCTTGGTGTTCAATTCCCTTCCCTACAGGCTGTCATAATTGGGACACCAAGATCGCCAAGGACGCGAAGGGGGGCGATGCCGGGAATCATCCTGGGCCTCACGTTCAGACCGCTGGGGTGGCGACTTAGTCGCGCTGCGTCCTCTGCCTTTCACACTCCCCCGGAAGGGGATGCTGTGTGGAGTTCCGTGTGCGATCGCCTGGAAGACCAAGTGCATCTCGGACTCCTCTTGGAGTGTAAAAATACTGGTCTGTACGCAAACCCCCGCCATCGATACTGTCCGACTCCTTCTGGAAGGGTCTTCTGTCATCGCCTGGAGTGTGCCGCTCGACGAGCCGAGGGGAGACGGCGAGTTCTTTCCGGAATGGCGAGTGGCTCGCCCGTTGTTGATCTCCTGAAACCCTTGGCGAAGTGCATGATGTTTTCGGTGAAACACTTGATCGGCGCGGCCTGCGTGGCTCTGGCCTTGAGGGGCGAGACACTGCTGGCTGAAGAATGTACTGTCCGCGCAGCTGCCAGCCAGCACAGGCGACTGGCTCCCGAGTTGGATCTGGTGCGGCAGTGCAAATGCAACTACAAAGGAGTGTGCTGCGACGGACACGCCGTCTTTGATGTGCCAGCGGGCCAAGTGAAGTCAATGCAGGCCATGTCGACCGAAATGGATTCCGAGGTCCCTCCCGCTGAGGAGTTATCGACCAGGTTGCTGATTAGCTACGCCGACAAAGACACCAAGCCGTCGGCGGACACACTGAAAGCGGCGGGACTGACTCTCGTTCAGGATTACGAGCGCGGTTCATTCCTCATCGTGGAGCCCCTGGCTGCGGTGACGGCAGCAACAGTGGATACGCTGATGAAGGACGAGGCGGTCGTGTATGCCGCTCCGGATTACATCATGTCGGTGCAACCCGTGGAGCAGATGGCGACGGCTCAGCCCCCTGCGATTTCCGGCTCTTCTCCGAATGATCCCATGTTCAATCAGTTGTGGGGGATGAAGAATAGTGGAGCGACCCAGGTCTGGGCGGGCTACCGCGAAACCCCCCAGATCATCGTGGCGGTCATTGACTCCGGAGTGGACTACAACCACCCCGACTTGAAGGCCAACATGTGGTCCAAGAACGGGAAGCATGGCTACGACTTTTACGACGATGACTCGGATCCCATGGACGAGCAGAACCACGGCACGCATGTCGCGGGCACCATCGCCGGAGTGGGGAACAACGGGGTAGGAGTCGTCGGGGTCAGCTGGAAGGCACAAATTATGGCGCTCCGATTTCTCGGTCCAGATGGGTCGGGAGCGACCTCTGATGGAGTCAAGTGCATCGACTGGGCCGTCGCCAATGGAGCTCTGATCCTCTGTAACAGTTGGGCCGGTCCGGATACTTCTCCGGAACTGGCGGAAGCCGTCGCCCGAGCCGAACAGCGCGGCGTCCTCTTCGTCGCCGCAGCTGGAAACACCGGCGGGACTGGCAATAACAATGACGCCTCGCCCTTTTTTCCGGCCAGTCTCAAGAGTTCCAACGTCATCTCCGTGGGTGCGGTTGATGTCAATGATGCCCGAGGGTCGTTCAGTCACTACGGTCAAAAGTCGGTAGACATCGGCGCGCCGGGAGTGGGGATCGTCAGCACCACTCGCAACAATCAGTATGACAGCTATAGCGGAACTTCGATGGCCGCGCCGCATGTGGCTGGTGCCGCAGTCTTGGTCTGGGGGAAGACGTTCCCCTCCCCCGCTCAGGATCGAACTCAAATGGCCAAGGTGCGCGACCTGATCTACGAGAATGCCCGGCCGGTGCCGGCCCTGAAAAACTTTTGGGGATATTCGGCTCCCGCGAAGGTTCCTGGGGGCGTTCTCGACCTCACCTTCCTCAGTCGTGAGCCTTCCCACGGCAGCCCAACGACGCCCCCACGGCGACGATTTGTCGAGAATCGCATGCAGGTGGATCCCGCCCTGTTGCGGTGAGAGGAGGCATGCCCCAGAAGCTGGCGACTGCTCACTTTACATGTTCGTGCGGATGACGCGAAACATCGACCTGAAATGGAACGAGAGATGTGGAAACTTACCGCCGCGATCAGCCTCATGCTCAGTGCTGTGCTCAGTGCTGATGAGCCCCCGATCGCCCCGAAAAAGGCAACACTCGCGCGAGTCGAATGCCACGGGCGATTGCGACACGGAGTGGTGGCCATTGGGGGCGAGACGACGGGCACAACGATTACGTTCCATGGATTGACTTGGGAATTGAAGTTGCCCGATGAGTCGAGCCGTATGTTTGCGAAAGAGCACCACAAGAACCCGGTGACCGCTGTGGGAACAGTGCGGCGCGTTTCCGGTAATGAGAAGACCGTCCGTTGGATCATTGATGTCGAGCGACTCACTGAACGCGATGCGGATAAAATCAAAGAGGTCGCCCATCTCACAGTGGAGGGCCATTTGCGAGTCGGTGACACAGTTCCTGGTCAAACGCCGGGAATGGAGTTGGTGGCCGCGGACATGACATGGCTTCTCGATCTGACAGCCGAGACGGCCTTATCCGCCAAGGCTGAATCGTTGATTGGAAAAGCAGCGATCCTGACCGGGAGTTTGGTGCCCGAGACCAAGGCCGATCCGCCCATCCTGGTCATCCGTGTCAACGCTCTCAATCCCTCGAAGGCGACCCCTCCGCCGCAGTGAGCCCGTGGGCTGGCGATAGACTTCACGCGGGACGGATGGAGACATACGACGGACGTCCTCGTCCGTCGCTCTTCGAGGTGTTCCACACGGACGGACGGACGAGGACGTCCTACGAAGTGTCTCATCTCTCGCCGCGCCAATTATCTCCGAGTGGAAAACCTCGGGGAGCGAGAGTTCTCACAGCTTCCACACCGGTTCGCAGCACTGGGGGGCTCCCTCGCGGCGATCCTCTCATCAGGCGTCTTTGATCCCGATTGCGAGGGGGCGAACCTCCATCGTTTGGCTTGCGTCTGGTCGATGGCTCCCTCATGCTATGCGATGAATTCTCTCGATCTCACTTCGGTGGGGAGGGTCGTTTGCTAGGTCACTGTCCCCATAAAGCGGCTGCGTCGTCTCATGTCTGAAAAGCGTCTCAAACTCGGCATCCCCGCAGGCAGTCTGCAGGACGCCACGGCCCAGCTATTCCGCAAGGCCGGTTATACGATTACGTTTGCCTCGCGGTCATATTACCCCACGATCGACGATCCAGAAATCGAGTGCTTGCTGATCCGGGCTCAGGAGATGGCCCGCTATGTCGAGAACGGCATCCTCGACGCGGGGATCACCGGCCACGACTGGGTGAAAGAAACCGACGCCGATGTCCACGAGGTCTGCGAACTGGTCTTCTCCAAGGTCAGCCGCGGTCCGGTCCGCTGGGTGCTGTGCGTGCCAAATGACTCCCCGATTCAGACGGTGCAAGATCTGCAAGGCAAGCGGATCGCCACCGAAGCAGTCGGTCTGACCACCAAATATCTCGCCGCACATGGCGTCACGGCCGAGGTCGAGTTCAGCTGGGGAGCGACCGAGGTCAAGCCGCCGCGTCTGGCCGATGCGATCGTGGAGGTCACGGAGACAGGTTCGTCGTTGCGGGCGAATAACCTGCGGATCATCGCCACGGTGTTGCAAAGCACGACTCGACTGATCGCGAATCAGACGGCGTGGCAGGACGAGTGGACGCGATCCAAGCTCGACAATATCTCGATGATGCTGCAAGCCTGTCTGGCCGCGGAAGGGAAGGTCGGCCTGATGATGAACATCCGCCGAGCCGATCAAGCGACCGTCCTCGCCCAATTGCCCGCTCTGCAAAACCCCACGGTGTCGTCACTCTCCGATCCCGACTGGGTGGCGGTGAACACGATCATCGACGAATCGATCGTCCGCCGTATCGTCCCGGCGCTGCGAGCCGCCGGAGCACGAGGGATTGTGGAGTATCAGATCAGCAAGATTATCGACTAAGGGCCTGCCCACAGACATCCGAGGTCTTCCGAAACCTCGGATGTCTGACGCGGTTTTCGTGGCCGGACTCCGCACTCGATCACCAGGCCAGCCGCATGCTCGACCGTGAAGAATACATCGAACAGACGCACCTCTTTCGGGTCTACCGGGAGCGGATCGAACAGAATACGCCCGCTCAAGAGATCCTCGCCTCCGTCCGCGACGAGATCCTGACCACCACCAAGCTCCCAATGGCCATCGACTTTCTCGCCGGGGAATTGAGCTTGCATGGCCGGGTCAGCGACGGCATGAAGCAGCTGGGACATTACTTCACGGCGTTCCAGACCTTCCTCATGTCCAAAGCGGAGGAAGAAGGGGCCCGCTTCGACATCCGGATCGCGCTGGCCATCCTGGAACAGCTGTCCGAATACATGTCGGGGACGCCGACCGCGCCGGGGCTGTTTATGTACCAGTTCGAGTGCCTGGCCCGGAACCGGCTGGGATACGACTTCGGGATCGAAGCGGTCGCGAAAGATCCGTTCTACTCCGCCGAGTGGAGGGAATGGATCATGAAGATCCGCCCCCAGCTGGGCATGACCGACTTTGCCGAGTTGCTCTACGCCCGGTCCCAGCACCGCGTGGTGGAACTGCGGCGGAAGCAGAATGATCCAGAGTACACGCCGTCCTACCCCATCCTGTTCGAGGCTCAAGAAGGCCGAATTGCCAAAGCGAACATCGGCAAAGACCCGCTGTACATGTTCGCGGCACTGCAACGGCAACTGGGATATCCGAAGGTGCCGCGTCCGAGTCCAGACCGGACGTCTCCCCTGTTTGAGCCACAGGTCGAGCAGCGGTTCCAGCGCCTCGAAGCCCGGCTCGGCCTCTTGGAGCAAGAGGCCAAGGGTGGAATCGATCTGAATCAACTCGCCCCGAGGGATCTCTATCGGCTGGATAAGAAGTAGACATCCGTCAATGCTTGATTTGGAGATTACCGCTGCCGAGCCGCCGCCGCGAGCTGACCTGTCCGTACCTCATGTCGCTCCGCGACTGAGATTCCTCCAACTGGACAACTTTCGGACCGTATGAGAGTCAGGGTTTTGGCAGACGGAATGCGAGTCGCGGAGCGACATCGCCTACAGTCCAGCATGTTCACTCCATACGACCCAGCACTCCGCGCACGATGGACCGCAGTCGCCCTTCGGCTCGCGACACGGCGGCCACCACTTGGGCTCCATCGGTCGGTTCCAGGGCATCTGGGTTGCATTCGTTACTGACCACGGACAGGGCCAGGACGCGCATGCCAAGACTGCGGGCGGCCAGGACTTCGGGGACGGTCGACATGCCCACCAGATCGCCCACTTGCCGGAGCCACCGGTACTCGGCCCGCGTTTCGTAGTTGGGGCCTGTCATCCCGATATAGACCCCCCGTGGCGAACACCTTCCGGACTCGCGAGCTGCCGCGAGAGCCCGGCGGGCAAGTTCCGGGTCGTACAGCGATCCGGAAGGTGCGTTCTCGTCGATCGCATTCCGGTTCTCGCGCGTCGTCCCCGGTTCACGGCACGGCGAGTGTTTCTCTCTCGTCTCTCGATGCGACCGCGCAGGCCCGGTCCACATCAAGTTCACATGGTCTTCCACCACGACCACATCTCCCATGCGATAGGCGGGATTCAGTCCACCCGCCGCATTGGTGACTATCAGCCACTCGACGCCCAGGGCCCTCAACACCTGAATGGGCCGCACCACTTGATCCGCCGAATACCCCTCGTAGAGATGAAACCGTCCCTCCAACACCGCCACGGAGACACCCTCAAACCGCCCGAGAGTCAATTGTCCCTTGTGTCCAATTGCCGTCGACACCGGAAAGCCGGGGATCTGGCAATAGGGCCAGGAGACCTTCTCCTCCACCTCCGCAGCCAAGCCGCCCAAGCCACTGCCGAGAATAATCCCCACGCGCGGCATCAGGTCCGTGCGTGAGCGGACTAACGCCAAGACAGGATCGAGCCAGTCATCAAGCACTTCGGGCATCGCGCAGGGTCTCACGGGTTCTCAGGGGCGACGACTGGCCGCGGGATGGGACCGGTTGGCCCGCCGTCGAGACTACCGGTGTACCAGCGTCATCAGTGGTTTGCCCAAAACGAATTCTCGCACCCAGAACCTCTTGTGGCAAAGCCACATCGGTAGATTCCAAAAGCGCATCAACCGGGGCGACCCCACTATCAGGAACCGTGACTGGTTAACACGTTATGAGATGACTGTTTACGGTTCCGTTCCCCCATTTTTTCCGGCCCCAAATGGTTCGCGAGTCCGGCCCAGGCTGCGGTGAGACAGTCCCCGCACAACAGTCCGTTTGCCGGGCTCGCCATCAGCTGAGACAGGGGTGTGCATCACAAAAGTAGTCCACTCTCAGAAATTCACGACAGCCGAG
>JANPCU010000260.1:0-4930 GCA_031431195.1 Planctomycetota bacterium
GCGAGACTCTACGAGCCGGAAGCGTCAGCGCCCGGAGATTTCGTCGCACGTCGCTCACTCCGGGCGGTGACGCTTCCGGCTCGGTGTCTGGTATCTCGCGGACTTCATCGACGGAGCGGGGCGAGTGACATAACATCACCACATGGTTCGCGAGATTCGCGAGGCTGTTGCTGGCTCGACGTTTTTGGGATGTGCATGGCCGATGTCTGAACCGCTGATTTTCATGATGGGCAACTACGAAGCCCGCATCCCTACGGACCGCTGGTACTCCGATAACCACCTCTGGCTCCAGACAGCTGCGGGCGGGTTCCGGGTGGGGTTTACGGCGTACTCGGTGCGGATGTTGCAGGACGTGTACTTCCTCGACTGGTCGGTCGATGCGTACACCCCCGTCCGCAAGAAGCAGGAGATCGGCCAGATCGAAAGCTCGAAAGCGGTCTCGTCGCTCTTCCCGCCGTCCGAGGGAAAACTCCTCGACTTCAATCCGACCGTCCTGAACGATCCCTCGGCGATCAACACGGACGGGTACGGGACCGGTTGGCTCTACAACATCGAGACCAACGCCAAGCTGCTCACGGCAGAAGAGTACGTCAAGCTGCTCGATGTGAAGTGGGTCGAGACGCAGCGGATCATCAAGGGGCAGATGAACGAGGAGTGAGGTTGGACTCCAGGGGGAGAACCTCAATCTCGAACCAAAGTGCGGCCCGGTCTCCCGGTGCGAGTTCCCTCCACCCGGCGTCGAGTCCCCGGGACTGCAAGTTCGCCGCATCGGTCGTGCATGTGTATGGCTCCAGGCAGACGGCGGATCGACCGGGCGGCGTGAACATCACCAGCTCCCGAAACTCTGGACTACAGCGCTGCGTCATCCGCAATCGCGAGGCAGGGTCATCGATCGACTGCGTGATCTCCCCGTCGACGACCTCTAATCTTGTATACACATCGTCGAGGGTACTGCTGCCATACCTCCAGCCGGGGCGGAGATCTTTCTCGGGCGAGACAGTCACGCGCTGGCCGGTGGGGAAGCACTGAACCAGCTCCCACTGCTCGGCAGCTGCGGCGCCAATGACGCAGTTCTCGGCAGAGCCCGCCCCGAGTGGCAGCGTGAAGTAGGGATGCGTGCCGAAGCCCCACGGCAGCGGAACCGCGTCGGGGTTCTCGATGGTGATCTCGGCCCGCAGGCGAGCGGACTCGACCGAGTATTTGACGATCAGTCGGGCATCCGCAGGCCACTGCGCCCGTCGCTCCGGGGCATCGCGGCTGAGCAGGAATTCTCCGGTCAGGCTGTGAGGGGTGGAGTCGATGACACGCCACGGTTGGTCGAGACAGAAGCCATGAATCGTCTGCGGGAACCAGGCGGGCGGCGGGACTTCATAGGTCTTCCCCCGCTGGGTGAACCGCCCCTCGCGGATGCGGTTCGGGAACGGGAACAAGATCGGAATCCCGCTGCGACCGGGGCGACACGTCCCGGTCAAGAATGCCGGGTCGCTGTCGAGGATAGACACTCGTTGGCCGTTGACGTGCGTGACGAACTCAATACAGGTGAACCCGAGCGAGGGGACGATCACCGCACGGGTGTGACCATCGAGACTCTGGATGGGGTAGGGTGAGTGCATGAGAGACTCTCTGGGGATCAAGGCGCGAAGATCAGCTGCAAATCCATGGCCAAACCAAAACGACTGTCGCGCGACTTACGTTTTAGCACAGCGCGGCACAGCCGCAACCGATGTGAATACCGAGGTCGATACAGTTAAGATTCTGTACGCAGATCGCACAGATATTCACAGATTTCAGCAATCCGGTGAGGCGGTTCACGGCACATTGTGAATCTGTGCCAATCTGCGAAATCTGTGGACCCACTCGCAGACTGATTCTGCCCAGGAGACGATGCCTGAAAAACTGCGCTGCGTGCGTATATTCTTGGAGGGAGTCGCAGAGAGTTTCGCGGGGACATCGACGCTCCCTCGCGTGAATTCTGCCCGAGTATCAATTCTGCCCCATGATCCGCTTGGACAGCTTCTTGAATTCGGGAAGTTCCCGCAATGGGATCAGATCGGGATCATTGGTCAGGAGGTCGATGTCCTCGAATCCCTGTTCAATGGCCGCATTCAGAAAGAACAGTGCTCTCTGGGGGTAGTCGCGAAGCTTTTGCTCTCGCTGGGGGTAATCCGGCGTCTTTGTGATGTGTTCGATGGATCGACCGTAGACGCACGCCACGTTGTAGAGATAAATCTGCTGTGGACCATGCTTGAAAAAGATCGGCGGGGTGTCGACCATCGCGATGGCCTCGTCGCAGCGGCCTTCCAAGGCGAGACAGATCGCAATCCCCGTCAGTGGATTGTGGTCCTCAGGAGTGAGCTGCAACGCCTTTTCAAAATTGGCCTTGGCCTCGGCACACTGGGCCTTCGCAGCGTCTCCTGTCGCAAGTCGCAGCTGAGCAAACCCAAGGGCGTTGTAGATGCGGCCCGACTGGGGATCGATTTCCAGCGCGATGTTGAGCAGCTGAATCGCCCCCAGGTAATCCTCCTGCTGGTTCTTTTGATTGGAAGCCTGGAGCCAGTTGTTGACGGGCGAGGCGTATAGAATGGTGAGAAACCCGGCCTCACCCAATACCCGCTTTCGAGGATCGCTGTGGTCCTTGAGGGCCTGTAGTGCCTGCACCGCTTCGGGGATGCCGATGACCCCCAAGCTGCGAGCCAATTCCGTACTGCGGTTGGTGTCGTCATTGGTGGGCAGGGACTTCTCAATAGCGTTCGAGATCGCCGCGACAGCTTCCGCATCGCCGTACTCGACCAGTAAGGATTGACACAATTCGTGGTAATCCGAGTCCTCCACCAATAGTCCCTCGACCGCCAGTCGGCGCGCCTCATCATGTTTCGCTTGACACAGAACCCGGAGTAGAAAGTTCTTATTTTCTGTCGAGAAGCGAGGCATCCGCTGTATCAATTCGTTCAGGGCCGCCGCTCCGCCGATCTCGGCATACGCATGAATCAGACTCAGCTGATTCGTTTCGTCCAGTGCCTTCAGGTCGTCATCAATCCACTTCAAGAGTTGTGGCAATACGGCCGGATCGCGGATCTCGCGAAGGGCCGTCAGCGTCGTGTTGTCGTGTCGTCCCGCCTTAATCCGCTTCATGGTTTCACGAACGAACAGCGGCTGCTCCTCAGTCGAGCGGCGGGCCACCATCGATTGAAACGCGAGGTCGCGGATCTTGACATCTTTGTCGGCGAGCGCGCTCTGCAACAGGGGGAGCCGCTCCTCGATCCCCATCTGAAGCAGATTCATGAGCGCCGTTTGCCGGACCAGTGGATCAGCACTCTGGAATGACTTTGTCAGGAACGCGAGCCAGCGCTCACCGCTTTCAGAACCAATCGTGCGTAACAGCTGCACCTCACCGATCCGTTTCTGAACGGCTGGGTCGCTGGCAAGTTGCAGCGCCAATTCGCGACCGAGAATCTGTTGTGAGGTGTTCAGAGACCGGAAGGCGCGTGTCGCGTCTTCACGCGTGCCGCGTCGCACGATCCCCTCTAACGTGGTGATCGCTGTGGGCTCCAGGGAGGCACGCAATGACTGGATGGCGGCCCGCCTGACGACCTCATCAGGGGATTCCAGAAATTCGAGGACCGATTGGCAGTTGTCGTTGGCCATCGCGTCTCCGGCGTTCAGCAGGATGGCACGGCGAAGGAGGGGATGGCCGGATCGACATTCTCGCTGGAATGTGGCGGCATCCAGACCGGGGATGAAGTCGCGGCTCACGCGCTGGATGGCTTCCGCGACACTATGGGATTGGTTCTCCTCTCCGGTTTCGTCCTCTTCGCCCGGCACGTCCACCAACACGATTTTACGCACTAGCCCGGTCCAGTGCGGATAAAACTGCAGACGGTCGTTCTCCTCCTCGTGTCCAATCATCAACCATTCCTTGGTCAGATCGTCTCCGATGCGACTCCCTTTCTCGAACGCGATCACGAGCCGAGACACCCCTTGCTCTCCGTATTGAGTGAGTTGCTTGGCGAAGTGAGGGGCGTTAATGACATTCAGTTCACCCTCGAAACGGGCGATGCCAATCCGTCCCGAGGGGCCGATGCGTTCCAACCCAAACGTCAGTGCCTCGTTCTCGATCCGGGTGAGATCGATCTCGATCTTTCCGGCGGAGGTCTCCAACCGCAGGGTCATGTCAGGCAGGTCGCGGGTTCGCGGGAGCTTGGCAAACACCAGCCACGCCTCGGCGGCTTGGCCATTCGCCTTGACCGTCAACGGGCTCGTCCCTTGCAACTCCTCGACATCGCGCGTCACCTCTCTGGGCAGTTCAATCGGATAACTGGGCAACTCCTCCCGCACCTGCACCCGCAGAAACTCCTCGTTGCCAACCAGGAGCTGGCTCGCTTTCGTGTTGACTGTGATTTCGGTCGTTCCGGTGTTACGGAATCCCAACTGGATGGCCATGTAACGAATGCCCGACGGGTCGTAGGCATTGGTCAGCTGGATTAAGACGACTTTGCGCGTCACTTG
The DNA here is from genome assembly GCA_031431195.1 of Planctomycetota bacterium. Taxonomy (GTDB): domain Bacteria; phylum Planctomycetota; class Planctomycetia; order Planctomycetales; family Planctomycetaceae; genus TH-plancto1. The sequence continues at coordinate 4,507 of JANPCU010000260.1, forward strand.
CAGCGGGGCGTCTGCGGGGGTGAGCCGGCGTTCGCGGGGAGGCGTTACGAGGGATGTCGACTCGTCGAGTTCCGTCGAGAATTCAAGGAGCGCTGGTAAGTCGACCTGCGCCGCTCCGGGAGTCGTTGAACACAACATCAGTCCGAGGACGAGCAGGCACGCGCGAGCGAATTGCAGTCGCCGCCGCGATTCGGTCAAGAGGGACGCTAATGCTGTACTCATGACTCTGCCTCTCTCTGAACGCCACGACTTAGGCCATGCTCCGAACGGCGTGAAACGAGACATTCTGGCGAGCCCCCGGCGTCAGCCGGGGTGTCTGAGCCCGACCGCGTTTCCCCTGGAATCGACCCCGTTCAAGTGGATCACAACACCACGGTGGCCGCGGACGTTCTCCTGCTTGAACACCCCGGCTGACGCCGGGGGC
>JANPCU010000261.1:0-9198 GCA_031431195.1 Planctomycetota bacterium
TTGGGTTGTTTTGTTGGTGGGCGCGAGCCGCGCCCGGGTGGCGCGGTCTCCCCCCGCCGGGCCCACCCTCACCCCCTCCCGCCCCCGCCCCACGCCGATTCCGAAAAGTGGCGCTGTCCAATTCGGAACTTGTCCGAAACAACTTCGCGAAAGTTCTCAGAGGATTCACCGCGGGGGACGCGGGGGGACGCAGAGGCCCGAGTGATCTCCGGAATTTCCCTCTGCGAACCTTCGCGTTCTTCGCACTGCAAACCATTCAAGTTCGCGTGTCGTGAGAGAATTTCTGCACGCTCCTCACATTCACAGTGGCCTGGAGACCTCTGTACCCCGCAGGGGTTTTACACCACAGCCCAGGGTCGCGACGTAGGAGCCCACCCTGGGAAACGCGGCCCCGAAGACCCCACCCTGCAGGGGCGGCACACCCGCTCGCGACGTGTAGAACCCTTTCAGGGTACGTTTCCTCACAACGTGTTGACCCAGGGTGCGCGACCGGTGGTCGCGACCCTGGGCTGTGATGTGTGACCCCTTCGGGGTGCCGAGGTCGGGGCGATGTGGAATGGCTTTCTGGCTGACTGCTGATGGCTTCCCTTTTCGGTTGCGGCAGAGCCGATCTGCGGTGAATTCCGGGAACTTGTATCGAGCCAGTTCTTTATCCGTCTGGCATATACCTCGCGCGGCGAGAACTGAGGCATTTCCTAGGACGGACGTCCTTGTCCGTCCGTGTGAAAAACTCGGGAAGCGACGGACGAGGACGTCCGTCGTACGCTTCGATCTGGCCCGCGTGAAGTATAAATGCCCAACAGTGGACCAATCGGGGTTGTGGGGCGTACGATGAGTCAGCGTTCCGTCTGCCACTCACCCCGCATTGATTCACTCGTCACTCCCTTATGCCCAGTTCCGACTACTACCAGACGCTCGGTGTGACGCGTTCCGCAACGCACGACCAGATTCGCAAGGCTTATAAGAAGCTGGCGCGCGAGAATCACCCCGATTCCAAGCCGGGTGACAAGTCCGCTGCCGAGCGGTTTAAGCAGGCCAGCGAGGCGTATGAGGTCTTGGGCGACGAGGAAAAACGCAAGCAATTCGACCAGTACGGAGAAGCCTACAAGTACGCCCGCCAGGGCGGTGGGCCCGGTGGTCCAGCCGGGGCTGGCCCGATCGATCTTGAGTCGGTCTTCGGACAAGGGGGTGTCGACCTGGGCGATCTCTTCGGCGGAGTATTCGGTGGCCGTCCCGGCGGAACCGGAGGCCGTCGCCGCACCCAGGCTGCCAGGGGCGAAGATCTGCAGACCTCCATCCTGATCCCGTTTCAGATGGCAGCCACCGGCGGAAACTACGATGTGACGATCAATCGCGGCGGGTCGGTCGACACTCTGGGGGTCAAGGTGCCCGCCGGTGTCCAGCAGGGAGACACCATCCGCCTGGGCAGTCAGGGTTCGCCTGGTTCCGGCGGCGGCCCGGCGGGGGACTTGCTGATTACCGTGCAGATCGCCCCCCATCCGTACTTCCGTCGGGAAGGGAGCGATGTGATGCTGGAGTGCCCGCTGAGCGTCACCGAGGCACTGCTCGGGACTCGGATCGATGTCCCCACACTCACCGAAGGACTTGTCACACTCACCATTCCTGCGGGAACATCGTCCGGGGCGAAGCTGCGACTGCGAGGCAAAGGCTTCCCGAATCGCAAGACAAGCACCCCCGGCGATCAATATGTGATCGCCAAGATCGTCGTCCCGAAAACGATGGATGAGAAGACTCGCGAACTCGCCGAAAAGCTGTCTGTCCAGATTCCGCCCGCTGACCGCAAAGAGTGGGTTTAAGCCAATTCAGTCGGGCTTCGCCTGTCCACGAGTGTCCCGTCCACGCCAAGACTTGGGGTAGGGTATCACCCATCGGGAGGGCGCACCCAGTGCTGTGAACATGATAAAGAGTAGGCGATGTCGCTCCGCGACTCGCATTCCACCGGATGAAGGACTCGACGCGGAGGTTCCCCAGAAATCGAAGAGGGGCTGGGGAGAGGAATCTCAGTCGCGGAGCGACATGAGCTACGGTCGGAGAGGCGACGGGCCCGTAGAAAACGTGCCCCGCAGCGAATGACTGGACCACGATCCTGTTCACAGCACTGGGCGCAGCTCCTTCTGAGCCGCGTGCCGAGAGCCACCTCGACCGGCAGCTGCGGCTCGGCAGGAGCTGCGCCCTCCCGACTGGGTGAACCTCAAAATTAAGCGTGGACAGTCCACTTGGTGTGGCTCCCTCAACCGCTCCCGTGCATGGGAATTGCAATCCAATCAGCCATGCGCGGATCAAGCACGGACGGCTGGGGACACCGAATTTTCAGAGTCACCCCACCGACATTCACTCGAGTTTCGGTTGCTGGGTGTGGGGCATTGCTTGACGAAACGGCTTTCATCGAGAATCCCCGGCCAACTCAGTAATTGCCCGCTTCGTCTGGCCACTCCGCCCCCCCCCAATCGTCTCCTTGCCAGCAGTCGTGCTGCTCGTCGGAGAGGGAGCCGGCGCGGATGGTGCGGTCTGAGTTGCTCAACTACGATGACGCGTCGTAGTCTCCAGGAAACTTCCACCGATCAAACCAACGCACCGACTGGCGTACCCCGGAGGGAGTGATCGTGGGAGAACTGTTTCACCACTCTTCCGGATTCCGTTGATGCCCATTTCCGAGTCTGTCCGCTCATTGAAGTCTGCCCTTGAAGATGTCGCGATGTTTTCGTTGACCGGTCGTACTCAGGTCGAAATCACCGGAGCCGATCGGGCCTCGTTCCTGCATAACTTCTGCACCAACCACATCAAGGGGCTGGCCACCGGACAGGGCTGCGAAGCCTTCGTCACCAGCATCAAAGGACGCATCCTATTTCACGTTCTCGTGTATGCAGGTGCGGAGAGCCTGTGGATCGAAACAGAACCGGGGTACGGGCCAGCGCTGATCGCTCACCTGGATCAGTACATCATTACGGAGGACGTGCAGCTGGCCGATCGCACTGAGGAGATGGAGCAGCTGTATCTCAGCGGCGCAGGGGTCGAAGGGCTCCTGTCACGAGTGTTCGATACGCCCGTCACTCTGCCAGCGAATCACAGCCAGATTCTCCACGCAGGCGTCCTGGTCCGGCACTGGGGGTTGGGGGCCGCGCTCGGCGTCTCACTCGTAGTCTCCCTGGCCGCACTCGATTCCTGGCGATCGAAGCTGCTCGCAGCGGGCGCAGTCGCGGCTCCGGCGGAACTGTTTGAGGCCCTCCGCATCGAGGCGGGTTTCCCCAAGCACGGCGTCGACATCACCGAGGAGCATCTGGCCCAAGAGGCCAACCGCACGAAGCTGGCGATCAGCTTCACCAAGGGCTGCTACCTGGGGCAGGAGCCGATCGCCCGCATTGATGCGCTGGGGCATGTCAACCGCTTGTTGTGCGGAGTGACCACCGCTGAGTCGGCAGGGTTTCCTGCGGGTTCCGAGGTCTTCACCACGCGAGACACGCCCACCCCCGCAGGCACGCTCACCTCCGCAGCTGTCTGGCCACTCACCGAGCGCGGCATCGGCCTGGGGATGCTGCGTCGGGAGATCGCCCGCGACGGGGCCGAGTGCTATGTGGGGCCGACTCGAATTCCGGCTCATGTACGCCTCTGGCCAGGGCGATAAGCCTCATGTTTTCGGTGGCCGTGGTTTCCCTTTCGCGGGTCGCTGCGTGGTGGGCCGACTCGGCTTGAGCGGAGCCGCGAAGGCCACCTGACGATACAGCTCGCTCAACAGCACCGCACCGGCCACCGAGACGTTCAAGCTCTCGACGAGATCCGTTCCGGGAATCAGCAGGCAGCGGTCCGCCAACTGGAGCAGCTCTCCCGACACGCCATTCTGCTCACCTCCCAGAACGAACACGGTCCGGGCGGTCAGCGTCTCTTTGTAGATCGGTCGGCCTTGATGGCTCGAGGTCGCCAGCACCACGAACCCGCACTCCTGCAAGGCGGCTAAGGTCTCTTCCGGCGAGCGCAGGCCAATCACCGCCACATGTTCGGCACCGCCTTCCGCGACACGAGCCGTCGCAGCTGATACCTCGGGCAGGTCGCCTACCTGTCCGAGGATGGCCGAGACCCCGAAGTGAGCGGCTGTACGCAGCAATGCTCCGAGGTTGTGCGGGTTTTGAAGCCCATCCAGATACAAGAACGGCCCAGTCAGTGACTCGTCCCGCACTCCGCGCAGCAAGGCCGCATCGTCCAGCCCCTGCGGCTTGCGGGCCAGGATCATGATCCCCTCGTGATGGCTCGATCCGGAGAGCCGTTCCAGGTTCTCGACAGCGACCACGTTGTACGCGCGCCGATTGGCGGCACACCACTTGAGCATCGCACTGACATGTCGGGTGCGGTCCTCGGTCAAGTAGACCTTGATGATGTCATCCGGCCGTCGTTCGAAGACTCCCTGGCAGGCATGGAAGCCGCAGATTTTCTGCTCATCGTCGCCACGAAACTTCGGCGACCCCGACTCCGCTGGCCCCGCTCGACGGGCATCCGGCGGCCGCTTCCGATGCGAATTCGGAGGACGCGAACCGGGAGTACGACGGGGACGTTCCGACATCACGACCACCCTGCAAAGACCCGGATCACTGCCATCCGGCGATGCCTCACAGCGGAGCCAGAATGGCGGGACATGACGCAGGACACACCATGGAACAGAAACGAATGCTCTTCGCGAAGAGCGAATGCTCAAGAGAATACTGAGCCCCCTGAGCATTCTCAAGGATCGTTCGCACCTGCGATCAGTCTTCGCGTCCCCTGAGCCGGATTGGCGTCGGTTTGACGGCGTTCGACGGGAAAGAGATCGTGCAGACTTGGGGTGGGTTAGACTTCGCGCGGAGAGAAATGCGGCATTTCGTAGGACGGACATCCTTGTCCGTCCGTGTGAGAATACTCGGGGAACGACGGACGAGGACGTCCGTCGTACGCCTCGATCTGGCCCGCGTGAAGTCGAGTGGGTGAGACGATGAGAATTCGTCGTGGCGAAGGATGGGACCGATACTTGAATTCCCCTTCGGCAAGCGGAATACTCCTGAATCGTTCGATGAGATACCGGAGTGATTTCAGGAAAGCCCCCCATGACCGTCTCACCTCGCACTTTGCGGACCGGTATGGTCGGCATGGGCATGATTTTTGACGAGACCTACCGCCCCTTCTTCGAGCGAGTCCATCGCGAGGGGCTGTACGAGCGTCGCTTCGGGGACATTGATGTCCCGCTCTGGGCAGTGGCCACGCGGACCGGCAGTCGGGCGGAGGCGTACCGTCAGTCGGCGGGTGCAAAGATCGGAGCGTTCGCGTCCTATGCCGGGGCCGACTCGGTGGCTCAGATGTTGAAGGCCGGAGTCGATGTGGCCTGTGTGGCCACGCCGGACGATCGCCACTTCGAGGCGGCCAAGGCGATCCTCTCCGCTGGGGTCCATGTCCTGATCGAGAAGCCCAGCGTCCTCGACCTCACTCAGCTGGATGAGCTGGTCGCCCTCGCCGACGAGAAGCAACTCCTCGCCAAAGTCGTGTACCACAAGTTGCTCGACCCCGACCACAAGAAGCTGCGGACGTTTGTGCAGGATGGGGTGTTACAGCACGTCAACAACGGGTACTGCACGCTGCTGGAGCCGAAGTCGATCTCGGGCGGGCAGTTCGCCGAGTGGATTCGCGGGCGGAATCCGGGGACCTATGTCGCGGTGCATTACATCAAGCTGATCGACTTCACGTTCGGCGGTCGACTCAAGACCGTCATGGCCACCGGACAGCGCGGGATAGTCGGACCCGCGCAAGGCCCCACGTGGGACAGCAACCAGCTGCGGTTGATTTATGAATATGAGGACGGGCGCGAGGCGGCGTTCGACATCCACACCTCGTGGGTGAACCCCGACAACTTCCCGGGGTACGTCGAGCAAGAGGTCCAGTTCCGCTTCGACAACGGCGTCTGGAACGGCCACTCGCGCCGCCGGGGGATCGAATGCACCGTCGAGGGGAAGACGCCGCACGAAGTGAAGATCACGATCAACACGCACTACAACGGCACGTTCGTCGAGCCGTGGGGCGAGCGTTCGCAGCGTGGGTATGGGATCGAAGTGTTGGAGCGATTCATCCGCGAAGTGGCGAGAGTCGAATGGGGAGGGCCAGCGTCGGAACGATCTTCGCGTCTGTCTGTCGCGCGAGGACTGGCCTACAACGACCTCGCCGCTGACCGTCAAGTCGTGGCTGCCGTGCAGTCCCTCGAAGCGATCCTCGATTACGCCAGCCGAGGTATGCCGGATGGGATCGTGCGGGTGAACGACAAGGCGGGCGGACTGGCGTTGTACTTGCCGGGCAAACAGGAGCCACAAGTGTTGTATACGCCGAAAGTCACATAGTCTGCGTCTGGTGGTCGGGCCGAGTGCCTCACCAAGCTCATGCCGGAAGCGGGGAACGAATGTCAGCTCATCCCATTCGATGGCCAAGACCACGGCTTCCTCAACGGCTCAGTGTTCTGTGAGGGGAACAGTGATACCGACTACGCACTGACAATGAGGCACTCCATCGAGTTCCTCAAATCGCCAGGGCTGTTGAAATCACCGGTTTCCCCCCGCACCATCTCCATCATGAAACAGACCCTCGCACTTCTCGTCGCCGTGCGGCTCACGTCGCTCGCCGGACTAAACGTAGACGAGCCTTCCCAGCCCAACATCCTCGTCATCCTCGCCGATGGCCTTACGGCAACTCGTACTTCTCCTCTTTGGCTTTGTCCGCAGCGATCGCGACGCGGAGGGCGTCGTCATTGGCGGCGACGGTCTTGGCTGGTCCGGTCAGCTTCAGGAAGTAATTGCCGACGTTCTTGCCGTCCTTCATGACGGTCAGCATCACACCGTGCATCTTGTAGCCGGGGGCGGGTTCGGTCTTGCCTCGGATCGGTGGCCCGATAGATCGTTTGTACGTTCCGCTCAATTGCACGAGCACGTACTCGCCTTGCGGGCACTGGCCTTTGGTCATCACCAGTTCGCGACCAGCGGCCTCGAACTGATCGACCCAGCGCGTGATGTTCGCTTCCCGCGTGCCACCGATGGGGGGCGAGATGACCAACTCGGCGGAGTCCTGATCATCCTCCACAGCTGGGATCGAGAACTGGGCGAGGCGCAGGTTGTTGGAGGGCTGCTGCTGTTTCCAGGTCGCGGGGACGGTGAGCTTCAGATCACCGGCCTCGACTTTCTGGGGAGCCGAGGCCGCAGCTTCTTGGGGGGCGGCGGGCGTCTCCGGTTTGGCGTCCTCAGCGGTGGCCATTCCGGCCATCGCAACGAGGCCCAGCAACACCCAGTCAGGTCGAATTCGCATGGTGAGTCCCTCAAAAGTTTCTTGATTCAGCGAGACAGGTGATGTGCCTACCGGAGGGCGTGGAGCCACAACGCTCTCGATCCCATGGCGACCATCGTGAACTCCATTATGTGCCAGAGGTCGTTGAATTTCAATCAGTCAGGCAGAGTCCGGGCCGCCAGGGATCGTGGGCAGATTCGGATTGGCTTTCCTCTCGTGAGCATATTCCCGATGGATGCGGATTCTCGTAGTATTGATGACATCAGGTCGCTCCGGAGATGCTGCCCAGCATCCAGGATGTCAACCTCTTCCAGTCATTCATCGGTCCACCGTTCAACACAGAGTCTCTGCCCATGAACCCGCTCCTGGATCGTCGTTCTCTCCTATCGAGCTTTGGCTCGGGGCTCGCTGGTATCGCTCTCGCTCACCTGCTCCCGCAGAGTCGACTCACTGCGGAAGACCACGCCCCCGTTCGCCCGCTGATCGATCCCGCCCAGCCGCTCGCCCCCCGCTCTCCACACTTCGCCCCGAAGGCGAAGAACATTGTGATGATCTTCTGCACGGGGGCGCTCAGCCACATCGATACCTGGGACTATAAGCCCGAACTTATCAAACGGCATGACACCCCGCTCCCCGGCACCGACACGCTGATTACCTTTCAGGGAGAAAACGGCAACCTGATCAAGAGCCCGTGGGCATTCCGCCCGCGCGGTGAGTGCGGCAAGATGATCAGCGACCTGCTGCCGAACTTGGCCGACCTCGCGGATGACATCTGTTTCATCCACTCGATGACCGCCAAGTCGAACACCCACGGCCCGGCCGAGAACCAGATGAGTACCGGCTTCACGCTGGACGGGTTCCCCGGTATGGGGGCGTGGGTCAACTACGCCCTGGGCAGCGAGTGCCGCGACCTCCCCGCCTTCGTGGCTATCCCGGACCCACGCGGTGTCCCCCAGGTCGGCTCCAACCACTGGAACTCCGCCTTCCTTCCCGCGACCTTTCAAGGCACCGCCTTCAGCGCCGAACGACCCATTCCGCATCTCAAGCGACCCGACTCGATCCCCGCCGAGACCGACAACGCCACCCGAGACTTCGTCCGCCTCCTCAACGAGAAACAGCTCGACGCTCACCCCGGCGACCGCCAACTCGCGGCTCGCATTGCTAGCTATGAGATGGCCGCCCGCATGCAGCTTTCAGCCCCGAGGATCGTCGACTTTGCCGATGAGTCGCCCGCCACCCATACCGCTTACGGCACCGATGCCAGCGACAAGACCCAGGCTGGGTTCGCCCGCAACTGCCTCCTCGCCCGCCGTCTCATCGAGCGTGGCGTCCGCTTCGTCCAGCTCTTCAACGGGGCCTACGCCATGGGCGAAGGCGTCGGCAACTGGGACGGCCACAAGGCCCTGCAAACCCAGTACAGCATGCATGCCCCCATCCTCGACCGCCCCGCCGCAGCCCTGATACGCGATCTCAAACAGCGCGGGTTGTGGGAAGAAACGGTCGTCGCCTTCGTCACCGAGTTCGGCCGCATGCCCACCTTTCAAAAGGGAGCCAGTGGCCGCGACCACAACCCGAAAGGCTTCACCGTCTGGCTCGCCGGAGCGGGCATCAAAGGCGGCCACAGCTACGGCTCGACCGACGAGTTCGGAGCCAAGGCGATCGAAAACGTCACGACAATTTACGACCTGCATGCGACGCTACTGCATCTGCTCGGCATCCACCACGAACGCCTCAGTTACTACCACAACGGCATCGAACGCCGCCTGACCGATGTGCATGGGCATGTGTTGAGTGATGTACTGGCGTGACACGGCGTCGCAGGGTTAAATAGGAAGCAGAGGCGCAACGCCCACACCCATATTTAGTGGGAGCACCCGGGTTGCTTGGGGGGGCCGG
>JANPCU010000262.1:0-38740 GCA_031431195.1 Planctomycetota bacterium
AGGGTATAAGGCCTTGCGAGCGGGAAAAACTCTCGTGGTCCCGGGACTGGGAAACAAATTGCTCCAATTCAGCGCGAAATTCAGCCACTGGGCAATTGTCAAGCAGATCATGAAGCGGATCATGCAGCCACTGCCGCCCAGGAAATGATGAGGTCCAAGGCCGGTCTGCGGGCGGAGTCCACTGGCTGTTTCGCAGGTGCCATTGCGATGGTCCCATGTGTCGGTCGCGGAATATGTGTTTATCGACGGAGGCTGGCGAGCGTCCGGCGTGAGCCGGATGGGACTTCACGGATTCGCGGCAGAACCAGGGGGCTGACGCCACCCCGCTCGCCGAAACGTCTCATTCAGTGCCGCGCGGGGTAGACACCACGGCGATGAATTGACCATTCAGCTTCGCAATCGCGTCAACGGCATTCATATTGAAGAGTGCTTTTCCGCCGGTCCCCCATTGACCGTATTGATAGTGAAACATGGCACACGCATCACGGACCGTGCCGACGGCGGCCACGTCCTCCATGTCCCCGCCTTCGATCGCCTCAAAATGCAGCTCGATCGAGACAAACGCCGTGAGCATTCCCGACTGGGCCTCGCGGGCGATAGTCACTTCCGGCTGCCAGTCGCACTTCACCCACCGCAGTCCGCGTGGCTTGCCCGACCGAGAGGCCAGTTCAAAAAACTTCGCTTCGAGTGTCTCGCGTTGACGACGAAAGGCAGCTGCTGCGACTTGAGCTTCGTGCCGCTGCATCCAACGAGCCAGCGGCACCGCCGACACGGCCACGATGGCAGCCATTCCCGCAAGTCCACAGACAGTCATCCACACCGGTGACATCAGTTTCCATTCTGATCGAGTCGAGATCCCCGGTGGTTAGACCACCGGCACAAACTACTTCGCCCCGCTGGCCTGAATCCCTTCCAGAAATCCCAGATAGATCGCCGCTCGATCCGTCGAGGTGATCTCCCGATCCGCTTCCATCAGCTTCCACAACTCCGGCCCCTTCCCCTGCGTGATTGTCCATCCGGCCAGCAACCGCAGCGCGTCCTCCTTGGCAATCGGATCCGCTAAACCGAGCCGCTGAATCAATGAGTAGCTCGACTTCACCGACTTTTGGCCCAGTTCTGCCACATTCTCGAACACCTGCTGATCGATGATATGGCGGTCGATCGTTGTCCCCACATACATCGGCTTCAGCCTATCGGCGATCTTGCTCGGATCTCCCGCGCGAACTTCCGCGTTTGCAGCTGCCAGCTTGCCCACAGTGGACTCGGCGGTCTTCACAGCCTTCCGTTCCTCAGCGGTGTATCCGTTGTAGGTCTGTGTCGCGAACTCCTTCTGCCCTCCGAAGTACGTCGAGTAGTACAAGTCGGTCAATAGGGTCGACTGAGATCGGTACGGCTCCGACTGTTCCATCTCTTTCTGCTCCATGTCCTGGACGTACTGCCACACTTCTGCATGGAGACCGTACCGAATCGACCGGCGTAGCAATGTCTGCTGAATCGCGAACCGGTCATTCGCCAGCTTGAGAATCACTTCGCATTGGACCCGGTATTGGCTGAGAGCACGCAGCTTCTTGGCCCCATCGTTTCCCAGGTTCAAGGCCGTACTCAGTTGATTCTTGACGATCTCAGTGTTGTTGGCACACTGGTCGACCAGATGCTGGGCCATGGCGGGACTGGGCGTGACCGACCGTAACATCTCCAGTGCCTTCGCTTGAGTGGCCCAGCCTCCAGCGGTGTCTCCCAGCTTCATCTGCAAGTCGGCGATGTCGCCCCAGCCGAGAGCCAGTGAGGTGCCAGGTGCCGGATCGGGCAGGCCCGCAAAGGGGATCCCCTTACTGTCATAGATCGCCTTCGTGCCAGGCACGACCGCAGCGGGCGGGATCGATGTCGCGGCCAGCAAGGCTTCGATCTCGGTAACGGTCGCCGGGGTGATGCCCTTGTCGCCGGTCATCAGTCGGACTTCGGCCACGGCGACCTGCATCCGGACCTTGGCGGCGAGACCGGCGGACTCGATGGCCGCTTTCAGCAGGGACTCGATCGCGGGGTCAGGCTGGCGAGCGAGATTCCACGACATCATCCCGGCACATGCGGCCAAAGCCGCGTCTTGAGTCACCTGATCCGGCGCGGACTTGGCCCAGGCCAGTGCCTGGTCCCACTGCCTGTGCCGGCACAGCTGGATTGCTGTTGAAACCCAGAGCGGCTTCCCACACAGCTCCAGATGGCTGAGCGACGACTCCTTGGCAAAGTCGAATGACCCTCGGTCGAGGCTCGCTCGCCAGTACAGAGACAGCATGGCACGTTCTTCGCTGTCCTTTTGTGCGTAACGTCCCAGCAGCTCGGACGCTTCCGGCGTACGGTTGAGACGAACCAGCGTCGCCGCCAGAGCAGCCACGGAGTCGAGCGAAGGTCGCCCCACATCCAGCAACTTTGCCGAAAGCGTGACGGCCTCCTTGAGCGAGGCTGCGGCACCGGCCTGGTCTCCCGCATCCAGTTGTTGCTGCGCCAATTTGGCCAGCGGACCCACGGCATACGGACCACCACTGGCTCCCATTTTGCTGATTTGGTCTTTCGCCCCAGCCAGGTCGCCGACGGCCAGTAGCCCTTCGGCGGCCATTTGCCTGCCGTAGGGCTTACTGCGAATGTCCCGCATGACGGTCACTTTCAGAAGTTCCTCCTGCGAGAGCTTCTTGATTTCAGTCACGGTGGAGACGATGTGCCCCTGCGGCACGACGACCACATTGCCCTTCTGTATGGGATCGGGATCAACAACGGGGTTCGTGTCAATCGGTCCAGGCGGGATCGGATCGATGACGACCGGCTTCGGCTCCTCACGCAATACGAAGTACCAGACCCCGCCCCCGACTGCCGCCACCAACACCATGCCGATGATCAAGAGCATCAGCGTCGATAACCCCTTGGACTTCTCTGGCTCGGCAACCACTTCGGGCGGCAGCTTCGGGGACTTAAAAATCGGCAGCTTGCAGCTGGGGTTACAGCACTTCACATCCTTGCCCGCTTGCGACGGAGCAATGAAGCCGACCGTCTCGCACATCGGGCACTTAACCTCAATCGTGCGTCCTTTGGCCGACTTCACGCTGACCTGGGTTGCCGACTTGTGGGCGAGCGGGTCGACCTCGAACGGGTCGCTCGTGTCTTCGGCCTTTTCTTCGGGTTCCGGCTCGCGAGCGGGCCGTGGACGGGCGGAATTCGCAGCCGGACTTTTGTCGGTACTAGGTCCTTTGGGCGCGGGAGTCCCCGGCTTCACGCCCCCGGGCGCAGGAGTCTTCGCTGGCCCAGCTACTGGTTTCGGAGCGGGCTTGGCCCCCGGCTTGCCCGACATCGACGCCCCGCAGAACGGGCAGTCCGCCACATCGTCCTCGAGGACCGACGCCTTGCAGGACGGGCAGTTGCGAAACTCCATGATCGATGCTTTCTCGAAGACGTCGTGTCGTGTGGAAGAATTTCCGGAGAAGAGGGCTGCCGACTTCCTTGCCGACTCGCCAGCCTGAAATATAACAGCCCCCAGACCGCCAGTGAACCACTCCAGCGATCCGCTCGCTGGCTCCCTGTCAGATTTGACGTGCCTGTCCGGGAATCGTGCCCGCATTCCGGGACGGAATTCCCGTTTTTCGAACGCAGACGTTACAGTCGATACAATCGCGGTCCGCCCTCACACACTGTCCTGGCCAAAGCCCAGAGGTTGCAACCCCTAGGCGTTCCGCTCTCTTCAGTTGAACTTCCATGCCGTCTCTCGAATCCTCCGTCCGTGACCGCTACGCCGCCGCTGCTGAACAGCGCGAGGCGGCCCTTTGTTGCCCGGTCAGCTACGACCCCCAGTTTCTGGAGATCATCCCGCCAGAGATCCTGGAGAAGGACTACGGCTGCGGCGATCCTTCGCAGCATGTCCGGACCGGGGACACGGTCCTGGATCTCGGGTCCGGCGGGGGGAAGATCTGCTACATCGCCGCCCAGATCGTCGGGCCGACGGGTCGCGTGATCGGGATCGATTTCAACGAGCCGATGCTGGAACTGGCCCGCAAGCACCAACCGACGATTGCCGCCACACTCGGCTATTCCAACGTCGAGTTCCGACGCGGGCGGATTCAGGACTTGCAGCTCGACCTCGACCGGCTCGATCAGCTGCTGGCGGATGAACCGATCCGCACCTCGCGCGATTGGCTGGCGGTGGAGCCGAAGCTCGACGAGCTGCGGGCGCTGTCCCCACTGGTGACGAGCGAGTCGGTCGATGTGGTCGTCTCGAACTGCGTCCTCAATCTCGTGCAGCAGTCCGACCGCGAGCAGCTGTTCGACGAGCTGTTCCGCGTCCTCAAACCCGGCGGGCGGGCCGTTATCAGTGACATCGTGTCGAGCGTCGATGTGCCGCTGGCCTTGCAGCGCGATGCGAATCTCTGGAGCGGCTGTGTCAGCGGGGCGTTCCGCGAGGATCTCTTCGGCAGGGCCTTCGAGGAGGCCGGATTCGTCGGCATCGAACTGGTCGCCCGCCAACCTGAACCGTGGCAAGTGATCGACGGCATCGAGTTTCGCAGCCTGACCCTCCGCGCCTGGAAGCCGCTGAAAGTGGCCGATGACGACGCCACGCACGAGGTGATCTACCGTGGCCCCTGGGCCGCCGTCATCGACGACTCCGGCACCGAACTCCTTCGCGGCGAACGCACCCACCTCACCGACACCCAGCGCGCCCAACTCGCCCTCCCTCCGTACCACCCACAACTGGAGTGGCTCGGTGCCCAGTCCGAGCAACCCACCAGCTGCTGCTCTCCCCAATCAATCCAACTCGACCTCCTGCCAGTCCAACCCACCGGGTGCTGCGGCGGCGGGGAGTGCGACTGAGTCCGTTGTGTCTCGCACACGGCATGAATTGACACATCCCGCGAGCGGCACGGCGCTCTCGATCGGGTGACTCGGATGTGTCCGTTTGGTCTCGGTCTGCAGCTCCGCTGGGGACCGCATGTCCACCGTGTCTCGCTAGCCGCCCAGAGCCTTGCGTCCCCCAGGCACTCACGAAGCGCGTCTTGCACTCTGATTTCCCGCAGCGAGAGGCTTGCGAAATCCATCCTCAACGGAATGCTCCGTTTGGGGATCGGCCAGCCATGCCTGTTTCAGGGGAGAGCTTCGAGACTCCGCAGCGGAGCATTTTCCCCGACCGAACCTCCGCGCCAGCCACTACTGCGGGCCAGACGATTCTCGTGAGACTCTCCGACAGTCCGTGGGCGTTCATCCGGGTGTCATCGAATCTGGCCGCATACGCGAGCCCCAGTCTATACCGGTGCATTGCTCTCCCAGTGAGGCTGAACCAGAATGATCGATAGAGCCTGTCGATCTTAGTTCGACTGGCTGGCCGCCGATCACTTGACGTGGCTTCACATCCCCGGCTCCCCCCACATGCGCATCTGGTACAACCAACTACACGAGAGTCAGCGGTCTCTTCTGGATGTTCCGGGGGACGAGGTGACGATTGGGCGCGAGCGGTCGAACGCCCTGGTCCTGGCCAGCCCGCTGGTCGCCCGGCAGCAGGCTGTGCTGAAGCAGAAGGGGAACCAGGTCTGGCTGAAGAATCTGGGGATGAATAGCTGCCTGGTCGGTGAGACGGAGGTTTTGGGCGGGAGCGAACATGCGTTCCTGGCAAATGAACAGATTCGCATTTGGCCTTACACGCTCACCTTGGAATCGAATGAGGTCTCGGCGATCTCGCGGATTGATCTGGAAGCCCACCTGCGCGGGCTCTTGGCGGATCTTGAACTGCGGGTCCACCGGCGACTGTTGGAGCGGTTCGACCTGCACGAGTTAGAGGCCAACCGGATCGGCGATGCGGAGAGCCTCGTCCGGCTCGAACGCCAGATCGAAGATGTCTGCCGGGAGCTGCAACTCTTCTCCGAGACCAACGAGCCGCTGCTCGAAGAACTGGTCGGAATCAACCTCCGCGACTACATCGTGCAACAGCTGATCCTCGAAACCGATCCGGGGGCGTCGACGACGCTCTCGTTTCTGCGGAATGAGTTTGATGTCCCCGCATCGCAGGTGCCGGAGCGCGAGGGGGAGCTGGTCAACCTGCTGAAGTTCGCTCGCGGGAAGCTAGGGCTGGATGAGTTGCCGGACCTCAGCTCGCGGATCACGCGAGTCGAGAAGCAGTTCAATGAGGTGTTCGGAATTCTGCGGCCGCACCTGCATAAGGAACTGCGAAAGTATCTGATCCTGCGGACGCTGAAGAAGGATTTGAAGGACACGATTCTGGGGTTCGGTCCGCTCCAGGACTTGCTCCGGGCTCCGACGATCAACGAAATCATGGTCGTCAAGAGCGACCAGATCTATGTCGAACGCGAAGGGGTGATCGAGTTGTCGGGACGGCGGTTCCTCTCCGACAAGGTCACGGAATCGATCATCGAACGCATCGTGGCTCAGGTCGGACGCCGTATCGATCGTAGCCAGCCACTGGTCGATGCCCGGCTCCCGGACGGCAGCCGGGTGAATGCGATCATCCCCCCTCTGGCGGTCAGTGGGCCGTGCTTGACGATCCGTAAGTTCCCGACCGACCGATTCACGATCGATGAACTCATTGAGGGGGCGACGCTGACGCGACCGGCAGCGATGTTCCTGCGGGCGTGTGTGATCGCGCGTAAAAATCTGCTGGTCAGTGGGGGGACCGGCTCCGGGAAGACGACGATGCTCAATGTGTTGTCGTCGTTCATTCCGGCTCGCGAGCGGATCGTCACCGTCGAGGACGTGCAAGAACTCCAGCTGCGACAGGACCACGTTGTGTCGCTGGAGACGCGGCCCGCGAACGTCGAGGGAGCCGGGGAGTACACAATCCGCGACCTCGTGAAGAACTCACTGCGGATGCGACCGGATCGAATTCTGGTGGGGGAGTGTCGCGGCATTGAGGCCCTCGACATGTTGCAGGCGATGAACACCGGACACGACGGCTCGATGACGACGCTGCATGCCAATAGCTCCGAGGAGACGATCAAGCGGCTGGAGGTACTCGTATTGTCGGCTGTCGATTTGCCGGTGGTGGCGATTCACCGGCAGATCGCGTCGGCGCTGAACATCATCGTGCAGATCACGCGACTCCCCGGCGGTAAACGAGTCGTGACGCAGATCAGCGAACTCGTGCGGTACGATGATCGGCAGTCGCGGATTATCATCCATGACATCTTCCTGCGGCGTCCTGATGAGGAGCTGTTGGCGACGGGTTATCTGCCGTCGTTCATGGAGTCGCTACTAGAGCGAGGGATGTTGAGTCTGGATTTCTTACAGACGGTGCCGAACGTGTCATCGTTGCTCTAAAATCTCTCGACCGCAGAGGGATAGTTCCACAGATTTCACAGATTGGCATGGATTGAAGCACTCCACTCCCGGACGGTTTGCGGTTGTGGGACGAGGGCGGTTGACTTACAGAACTGCATTCACCGAGAGGCCCGAGGTGGCCCTGATGTCGGTCATATCATCGGGCCAAGCTGGACCTTCCTCGCTCACCGCCGCTATCGACAGGCTGCGGCACTCGCTCATGGTGTTCTGGAAGGCCCGCACCGGGCATCACGATTGGGAACCCGTGAAGTCGTTACCCAACCTTCGCTGGCATGCTCCGCACCCTTCGCCGCCTAAGACTCCGCCCATCCATTTCCATGCGGGCTCCCACCGGGCCGTGGGGCGCGGACAAACCAACCCCTTCAAGGGAATGATGAAAGCGCGGAACGACCGGCAAGAGTGACCTGCACTGCGCAGGCTTTGTAGGCGGGTTGTTTGGAGTACGGATCAAACACGGCATCGGTGAGCCGGTTCGTTTCCACATAGTGCATGGGCAAAAACACCTGCCCCAATGGAACGGTCGCAATCAGCATGGCAACCGCGCTGATGGCCCCGCGACGAGAGCGAATCTCGACCTGATCATGCGGGGCAATTCCGAGAGCGCGGGCATCGACGGGGTTGATTTCCAGATAGATCGACTGCGGATAGAGCTTACGCAGGACAGCCGACTTTGCGGTCCGCGTCTGTGTGTGCCACTGCGAAGCAGTTCCACGCCCGGTCAGCAGCAACAAGGGATACTGGTCGTTCGTCGGCTCGGGTAGGTCGCGCGGGGCTTCGAACAGGAACTTGGCGCGGCCATCCGGGTGGTAGTAGTGACCGTCTTCGAACAGGCGACGTTCGGAAAGAGGTTGAGGGTTGAGGGTTGAGGGTTGAGGGTCAGAGGTCGAGGAAGCTGAGCGATCTCTTTCGCTCAACGCGAAACCCTCCACGCTCAACGTTCCTCCGCTCTTCCACGGCCACTGCACTCCCCCTGCCGCATCGATCTCGGCGTAGCTCCCCATGCCAGTCATGTCACTCGGCTGGTCTGCGGAGAGCTTTTGCAGGATGCGGAAGACCGCTTGCGGATCGGTCCAGTCCTGAAACATCTCACCACAGCCCCACACTTCAGCGATCAGCCGGAAGATCGAGAAGTCGGCGAGAGCCTGGCCCGGAGCGCGGGCCACTTTGCGGACAATGCCCACGCGGCGTTCTGAGTTGATGAACGTCCCATCCTTCTCGCCCCACCCCGCAGCGGGGAGCACGAGATCAGCCATCTGGGCGGTCTCGGTGGTCGTGTACATGTCCTGTACGACGAGGAAGTCGAGCCGACTCAGCACGTCGCGGGCGTAATCCTGGTTGATCCAGGAATGAGCTGTATTGGTACACACGACCCACAGCCCCTTGATTTTGCCTTTCAGGATGCCGTCGAGAATCTCGTGATAGGCCCAGCTGTTTTCTCGGGGGATGCGAGACTCATCAATACCGAGAATGTGGGCCACGTGCTGGCGGTCTTCGGGCTTCGTGAAATCCCGACCGCCGATCAGATTGCTGGTGTTGCTATAGAGCCGCGACCCCATCGCGTTGCACTGGCCGGTGATCGAGTTGGCTCCGGTGCCGGGACGCCCCATGTTTCCGGTGATGAGGGCGAGGTTGATGATCGCCTGCGCGGTGCGAACTCCCTGGTGACTCTGGTTGACTCCCATCGTCCACCAGAACGAAACTCGTTTCCCAATGTGAATCTTCTGAATGAGATCCTCGATCCGCGACTCACTCAGGCCCGTCTCCGTAGCGACCACGTCGAGCGTAAACGGCTCGACAAACGCCGCAAACGCCTCGAAGCCACTCGTGTGCGCCTCGATGTACTCTCGATCAATCCAGCCGCGATGGATCAGCTCGCGAGCCACGCCATAGAGCAACGTCTGGTCCGACTTGGGGTAAGCCGGTAGATGCAGCGTGGCTGCCATCGCTGTCTCGGTCCGACGAGGGTCGATCACGATGATCTGCGGATTGTGCGGGTTCCGCATCACCCGTTCCCACATGATCGGATGGGCGAGACACAGATTGCTGCCAATCAGAATGATTGTGTCCGACTCTTCGAAGTCCGCATACGAATACGGGGGAGCATCGAAACCGAATGACTGCTTATACGCCACAGCTGCGGTGGCCATGCACTGGCGGGTGTTGCCATCGCCGTGCCTCATCCCCATGCCGAACTTGGCGAGGCAGCCGAGGAAGGCGAGTTCCTCGGTGGTCATCTGCCCGGTACCGAGGAACGCCACGCTCTCGGGACCGTACTCAGCCTGGATCGTCTTGAATTTCTGCTGGAACATGGTGAGAGCGAGTGGCCAGTCGATCGGCACAAACTTGCCATTCGCGTCACGCAGCAGAGGAGTCGTCGCTCGGTCCGGGGCATTCAGCACCGACAGAGCCTCCCACCCCTTCGGGCAAGCCATGCCGAGATTCACCGGGTACTCGGTGCGGGGAGTCAGGCTGACGACTTCGCCGCCCCGCATGTGCGCGTTCAGGCCACATCCCGTCGAACAATAGCCGCAGACGAGCGTGGCAATCGCATCGGGTGCCGTCTTGTCCGGCACCTGCCCCAAGCCAAAGCGGCCCGGCGTCAGCAACAGCTCGCGGGTGAGAGGACCGGTCGTTTGGTGGAGGAGTGACATGAGGGGGGGAGGGTTAAGGGTTTATTGTTTATAGACCGGAGAGAGAAATTCAAAACAAGACTGGTGAGCCGGGCGGCGTCAGCCCCCGGACGGATGGACGGACATTCTCGACCTCTCAGTTCTTCGAATTTCGTTTCTTCTCCTCAACTTCTGACCGCCCCGGGCATGCGTGGTGACGAGACAGCTGCGAAGTACAAGTACCTCTCCAGCAGTTCGCCGATGAGCAGCAGGATGAGACCGGACGTGACGAGCGGCGGTGACAAGGTGTTCCCCTGGGACAATGCGATCCAGGGCAGGAGCAGACCTCCCCACACTCCGAAGATGTTCCGGCCCCAGGCTACTCGGGCCAGTGGTCCGATGTGCAGACGCGCAGACCGACCGAGCGTGGTGATATGCGGCGAGAGCAGGTGCCGGTACAGGGCGGCCTCACTGAGGAGCTTTAGTAAGGCGACTCCGACCACGAACTGAGTCAGTCTAAGCGACAAGGCCGGGGAGCCGCCGCTCCAGGCGACCGCCATCCCCAGGGTCGCGGTTCCTAACAGCACCGTCGTCAGTCCGAATCGAATCAGAGTCCGGTCCAGGCTCCAGAACTCGCGCTTCGTGGCCGCGTAGATCATGGCGGAGCAGAAGACGCCGATCAGCCCCGTTCCGACCACAGCCCAGCCCACCAGAAAGGTGTTCGACACCAGCCAATCCGGAAGCCGGTCGCGAAAGATGACCAGTCCGGAGTACAAGACCGCCGTCTTGGCAAACACTCCGAACGCGATGATCTCGCGGCTCAGCCAGGAGTGCCGCAGCCCGATGAAAGCACGGAATGCATACTGCGGTCGACCGAGATGCAGCGTACTCGCCCCCAACGCCAGTAGCCCCAGTGCGAGAGCGATCCCCGCATGCAGTGGGAGCAGGGCCGCGAGTTGATTCGCCCCAAAGAACTGTGCAGCGACCTGACCCGCAGTGAATGCTCCCACGGAGAGTTGGGTCAGGACGAGCATCACGATCAGCGGCCAGTGCGGCTGCTGGGGAGGCGTCTGGTGATAGTCCATCGGGAGAGTGTTGCGAGGGAACACACGATTCGTTTTGTAGTGCGTGGTCGGATGCGTCAGATGGGGGTCGGGAGCAGCTGGGAGGAACTGGCCGATCTCGCAGTCCTCCAGAACCTGTGCCACGTCGACGACGCGGATCGCGATCGCTTGATGCGGGCAGGCCTGCACGCATGCGGGGGCCTCGTTGACGGCGAGTCGGCTGGAACACATGTCGCACTTGCGGACGATCCCCTTGGCGGCGTGGTACTTCGGCACATCGTACGGGCAGGCGAGGGTGCAATACTGACATCCGATGCACTGGTCATCGAGATGCTTCACAATGCCAGTGACCGGGTCTTTGGTATAGGCGTCGACGGGGCAACCAATCATGCACGCCGGTTCGAGACAGTGATGGCACGCGGTTGTGACATGCTGCAACAGCGGGTTGCTGCTGGTGCCACCCACCAGCAGGCCGACATCTCGCCACGTCTCCTGCTCATCGAGGCCGTTGAGTGTGTGGCACGCCGTCACGCACGCCTTGCAGCCGGAACAGCGATCGAGGTCGACCTCGAACGCATACTGCTGTCCCGGTCCCGGCGGCGTGGCCGGGAGGAGCGTCTCGTAGTACCGTGACTGCACTGGCGACGGTGAGGCAGACATTCCTGTCTGCCCCTGAGCATGGTCAATCGAGAACCGCTCAACCGCGGTCAGCTGCTGCTGGTCCTCCAATAGGTACGCGAGCAACGATGGAGCAGCGATTCCGCTCGCACAGGCCCGCGAGGGAGAATCCAGAATCGGTAGTTCGAGGGAGCCGTTAAACACGGTGGACCCTCAGCGGAGATTCACCACGGGGGCACGGAGGCACGGAGAAGGAAGAGAAGTTTAATGCGAGGACGCCGAGTCGCCGAGTTGCAAAGGTCCGATGCCTCCTGACTCCGTATCGAGTTCGCGACTTGATGTCTTTGGTTTGAATTTCGTTTCCGACTTCCCCTCCGTGCCTCCGTGCCTCCGTGGTGAATCCCATTTCTTTTCGCATTTCGTGCTTCGAATTTCGAATTCCCATCTCAACCTCCACATGCCGTTGCCAACTGGCACCCGACCTCGGTGCCGATGGTTCGCTCCAGGAACTCAGCTGCGGGGAGGTGCAGCTGAACACTGTTGCCATCAACGCGAACCGGGAAGGTCTGGATGTGGTACTCCTCGTTTTGAAGTGAGCGGCCGTCATTGAGTGAAAAGGTCTTCTTGTGCAACGGGCAGGCGACCTTGGGTTCGCCCTGGTGGTCGCCGATGATCCCGCGTCCGAGGACGAACGCCTTTTTGTGCGGGCACATGTTTTGGCTGGCGTACCACTCACCGCGACTGGTGAAGTTGAAGACGGCGATCTGGACGCCGCCGTACTTGATCGTCGCTCCGCCATCGATGGGGAAATCAGTCACTGACCCCACAGTCACCCAGCGCAGCTCGTCTTCAGCAGGAGGCGGAGACTCTTGAGCGATGCGATCGAGATGGTAGAACTGTTGAAGTGAGACGACCTCGCTCGGCCAGTCGGCAGGGCGTTCCTGGTCACGCTGACCGACGATCTCGATGCAGGACTCTGTCTCATCCGTGTTGACGAATTGCTCGAACCGCTTCCGCTTCTCCGGGTCTCGGACGACCGCAGCCCACTCGCATTGATATGTGTCGACGAGGTGTTGCAGTCGCTCGTCCAACTCCGCCGCCAGTCCGAGCTTGTCGTGGATGATGACATCCTTGAGATGCTCCAGTCCGCCTTCGAGCTTCCCCAACCAGACCGAGGTTCTCGTCAGCCGGTCGGCAGTCATGATGTAGTACATCAGGAACCGGTCGATGTAACGCAGAGCTGTCGCTTCATCGAGATCGGAGGCGAGCAAGTCCGCGTGTCGCGGCTTCGTCCCGCCGTTTCCGCATACGTACAGGTTGTACCCCTGCTCGGTCGCGATCAGGCCCACATCTTTGCTTTGAGCCTCGGCGCATTCGCGCGTGCATCCAGAGACCGCCATCTTGATCTTATGCGGCGAGCGAATTCCCTTGTACCGGTTCTCGACGCGGATCGCGAAACCGACCGAGTCCTGAACACCGTACCGGCACCACGTCGTTCCGACACAGCTTTTCACCGTGCGCAGTGACTTCCCATAGGCATGGCCGCTTTCGAATCCGGCATCGATCAGCTTCTCCCAGATCGCGGGGAGATCCTGGACCTGCGCTCCGAAGAGGTCGACCCTCTGCCCCCCGGTGATCTTGGTATAGAGGTTGTACTCTTTGCCGACTTGCCCAATCGCGATGAGCTTATCGGGAGTGATCTCACCGCCGGGTACACGCGGCACGACGGAGTAGGTTCCGCCTCGCTGAATGTTGGCCAGGAAGCGATCGTTCGTATCTTGCAGCGTGGCGTGATTGTCTTCGACGATAAGATCATTCCACAAGCTCGCCAGAATCGAGGCAATCGTCGGTTTGCAGACCTCGCACCCCTGACCGCGTCCGACGTTTTCGAGGACAGCTGCGAAGGTCTTCAGTTCCTTCACCTTGACGATGGCGAAGAGTTCTGTACGAGACAGCGGGAAGTGTTCGCACAGATGGTTGTTGACCGTCTTCCCGGCCTTCTTGAGTTCCGCCTTGAACAGATCGGTGACAAGTGGGAGGCAGCCACCACATCCGGCACCGGCCTTGGTGCAGCTCTTCACAGCTGCGACAGAGTCGAGACCTTGGTCGCTGATCGCTGAGCAGATCGCTCCTTTGGTGACATTGTTGCACGAGCAGATCTGTGCGGAGTCGGGCAACGAATCGACACTGCCACCCACCACCCCGCCGCCCGATTTCCCCACGATCAGTTCATGCGGTTCACACGGCAGCGGGCTGCCACTCTTGGCGATGATCGACAGCGTTCCGTACTCGGAGGCATCACCGATCAGGATACCGCCGAGCAATCTCTTCCCATCGGGGGTGACGAACAGCTTCTTGTACTTGCCATTGAACGGGTCCTCAAAGGTCAGCGGCACGCCTTGGTCGGCGGGCAACTCAATGCGGCCAAAACTGGCGACATCGACCCCCATCAGCTTCAGCTTGGTCGACATGTCTGCGCCGAGGAAACGCCGCTCGCCGCCCGTCAACACCGAGGCCAGCGTCTCGGCCATCTCATAGCCGGGAGCCACCAGGCCGTATGTCATCCCCGCATGCGCGGCACATTCGCCAATCGCGTAGATGTTGGGGTCGCTGGTCTGCATCTGATCGTTGACCGCAATCCCACCCCGTTGCCCCATCTCCAGTCCGGATTGCTTGGCGAGTTCATCGCGGGGACGAATCCCGGTGGAGACCACGATCATGTCGACATCGAGTCGCGACCCATCGTTGAACTCAATCGCCTCGACCTTGCCGTTGCCGTGAATCTCCTTGGTGCCACGATTGAGATGGACGCGAACTCCCAGAGCCTCGATCTTTTTGACCAGGATGCGCGAACCCGCATCATCAATCTGACGAGGCATGAGCCGACCGTTGTATTCGATCACATGGGCTTCCAGCCCAAGGTCAAAGACCGCTTTGGCCGCCTCCAACCCGAGCAGTCCGCCCCCCAGCACCGCGCAGCGTTTCGCGACCTTCGCATAGGCGATCATCCGCTCCAGATCTTCAATGGTGCGGTAGACAAAGACCCCCTGCTTCTCGACACCCGGCATCGGCGGCACAAACGGAAACGATCCCGTCGCCAGCACGAGCGTATCGTAGGCGACTTGACGCCCCCGAACCGACTTGACGACTTTCCGATCACGATCAATCTCGTTCGCCCTGTCGCCGATGTGCAGCTCGACGCCATGGTCCTCGTACCACCCCTTGCGTGCGAGCATCATCTTCTCGGCATCGCGATGAGCGAAGAAGCTCGTCAATCCCACGCGGTCATAAGCAGCGCGGGGCTCTTCGCAAAACGTGACGACCTTGAATCGTCGGCCGAGGTCCGCCTCAATCAACTTCTCGCAGAAGCGCAGTCCGACCATGCCGTTGCCGACGATGACAAGCGTCTGCTGGTCGGTGAGGCTGCGGAGGGAAGGCGGCGGTGGGTCGAGTGTGGCAAGCATGGCAGTGAAGTAGGACGGGCCGTTGTGGTCCGTCCATCCCTTGAGCAGAGGGAGGTGATTGTCGCCTTTCGCTCCGCGAAAGAGTGCCCCCTTCGCGGAGCGAGAGACGACACAGGACGGGCCAATGGGCCCGTCCTGCGATGTGATGCACAGATCGTGCCATACGTGAAATCAAGCGGTGGCGGGCTGAGCCTCGGGAACCTCTGCCGGGGTCCAGGAAATCAGGGCATAGCACACGAACGCCGAACACGTGACGACCGATCCCAGGATCAAGATCGCCGTGGGCCACGAGAGATTTTCGGCCTTGAACAGGAACCCGGCGGCCATGTACCCGAGATTTCCCCCGGCTCCGACGATCCCCGCGACGGCCCCCAGACCCTTGCGATTCATGAACGGCACCACTCCAAACGTCGCCCCACACGACATCTGCGTCAGCGTACTGAGCAGCAACATCGCGGGCACAGCTGCATACAAACCGCGCATCTGAGAGAAGAGCATCAGAGCCAGGCCGCAGCCGAGCAGCGTCACACACAACCAGCGGACGCGGCCCGCCAGGTTTCCCTCGGCACCGAAACGATCCGAGAACAGCCCACCCAGAGTGCGGGCGAAGATGTTCGTGGCCCCGAACAAAGCGGCCAGCATTCCGGCATACTTGGTGGCGGTCAGCGTGTCCATCGATTTGAAGGCGTCAAAGTAGTCGACGTAGTACAGGACGGCGATGCTCTTCATGATCAGCTCGGTGCCGAAGCAGGCGGCGTAGGCCAGAGCCAGACCCCACACACGGCGGTCGCGGCAGACGGTGGCGAAGGAGACCTTCGGGCCTTGGGCGACCGGAACATAACCATCCGGGCGGTCGTGCGTCAGCTTGTAATATGCAAAGGCCATCACCCAGCACAGAACACCGGCAATCCCCATGCACAGCCGCCAGCCGACCGCCTGTGAGAAGCCGAGTGACATCAGACCGGCCAGCAACAGAGGCATGATGATTTGCGTGGCCCCGCCGCCGAAGTTGCCCCAACCGGCGGTCGTCGCATTCGCGGTCCCCACGCACTTCGGAGAGAACATCACCGACGTGTGGTACTGCGTGATGACAAAGGCTGCGCCAATCACCCCGATCAGCATCCGGAGGATTAAGAAGCTAGTGAAGTCATATGCGAACCCGATCGCCATGACCGGCAGCGAACTGACGACTAGCAGCGTGGCGTACGCCTTGCGAGGCCCATATTTGTCGCAAATGCCTCCGATGATGAGCCGGGCGATGATCGTGATCGCCCCCGCTCCAATCATGCACCAGCCGATCTGCTCTTTTGTCAGATGCAACTCTTCGCGAATGATTGGCATCAGCGGAAACAGGCCGAACCAGCTAAAGAAGCACAGAAAGAACGCCAGCCAGGCCATGTGAAAGGCCCGCATCGACGGCGTGGTGAAGTCGAACAGATTGATGCGGTCCGCAGGTCCAACGACAGACACGGGATGTCTCCTGAAGCGATTCCTTGCCACAACTTCCGGGAGCGCGTCAGATGCAGGCGAAAACTCACTGAACCTTGGGTAATGCAGTAACCGTGCCATTCACACGTTCTGATCCGTCGACGAGCAGAGAGGCACTCCATACGACTCATTTCGATGTTCATGAAGTTGATGTGAAGAAGCGGCTGCCCCGTACGATGGCAGGCGTGCTTTGCAAACAGGCAAGGTTGTGTCACGCGGGGGGAGAGACGTGACTCTCGTCTGGTTATGCCGATTCTGCACAGTAATGCCGACGATTCGAGTCCCCATTCGCAACCGTGAATCACTCCGGTATTCGACTCGACCGATATTCTCAATGCGCTCGTTGTGACGTCCCCATCAATTGTGGGGACAGCAGGGGATGTGTGGCTAGTTCAGGGAGTCATTCGAATGTGGACCCCAGGATGGGTGAGTGCCAGTTGTGGCCTGCTGTTAGCTTACGGAGTGATCGGGAGCTGCCTGTTCGCAGGCGATTCGGTGGCGCAACCCCTGGCAGAGTCTCCGGCAGCAATGGCCGATGAAAGTGTTACGGTTTCGACTGAAGTCGCGACGGAGCCAGCCCCTGCCGCTCCCGCCCCCAAGAAGCCAGCGCCTCCGAAGAAGAAGGTGCCACCGGTTTTCCCCGGCCCGATGAGTCTACCGCCGACTGGTCCCTTCAAGCCGGTCTTCTTTGACAACGACTTCTCGTACAAGGGAAATCCAGATGCTGAGTATGTGTTTGGCGAAGAGTTCAAGCTGAACAAGTTTGAACTGCTCGATACCAAGATGGTGTTCTCGACCGGGGGCGAGTTCCGGCATCGGTACATGAGCCAGGACAACCGGCTCCAACCCGGCGGACCGGGGCAGGACACTTACAACCTGAATCGTTGGCGGCACTACCTCGACTTGAAGGCGGGGGATAACTTCCGCTTCTACGTCGAGGGCATCGATGCCACCAGCTTCGGCGAAGACCTGCCGACGCAAGCGATCGACGAGAACCGCTGGGACCTCCAAAACTTCTTCATGGATGTGGAGGTCTTCGAGACCGGCACCGGAACGCACACGATCCGCGCTGGGCGACAGGAACTCCTGTTCGGTCGTCAGCGAGCAGTGTCGCCTCTCGACTGGGCCAATACCCGGCGAAACTTTGAGGGCCTGAACTACATCGTCAAAGAGAAGGACTACAAGCTCAACATCTTCTCAGTGAATCCTGTGAACTCCGCCACAGGTTTCAACACGGTGGCCGAGTTCGACAACAAGTTTGACGAGGCCAACCGGGACGTGTTTTTCAGCGGTGCCTACTTCAGCTACACCGCCATCGAAAACACGAACGTCGATCTCTATTACTTGTGGCTGGAAGACACCATTCAGGTGCCAGCACGTGCCGATGGGCGGCGACACACCATTGGTTCCCGGTACACGAAGCTATTTCCGCAGGAGGGTGGGCGAGTCTGGGACATGGATGTGGAAGGTGCCTACCAGTTCGGAGGCGACAACAACAGAGACGTGCAGGCTGGTTTCGCCACGGGGATACTCGGCCATACCTGGAAGGATGCCCCGTGGAGTCCACGTTTGAGTGGACTGTTCTACTACGGGTCAGGAGACAGAAATCTGGCCGACGGTCAGAACAATACATACTACTCCATGTTCCCGCTCGGACACGCTTACTGGGCCATCAGTGACAATCTGTCCGGACAAAACCTGCTCGATTACTCCCTGCAGCTGGACGTGAAGCCGTCCAAGAAAACGGGTGCGACAGCTGCGTACCACTTCTTGGACTTGGCTTCAGATGGAGACCGGGCCTACAACATCGCGGGTGCCCCGATTGGAGCACCAGGCAACGGGACCGACCTCGGCCAGGCACTGGACCTGTACGGGTTCTACTCAGTGAATTCCAATCTGGATTTTCAGGCTGGGTATTCATGGTTCTTCTACGGAGACTTCATCAACAATCAGGCGGCCACGAGGCGGGACGATGCGAGTCAGTTTTACATTCAGACCAGCCTGCGGTACTGAGGAGTGCGGCCAGACTGCATACCAAAAGACTTCCGAAGTCTTCTGAGACCGCGGAAGTCTGGCGGTTCGGTTTCCACGGGATCGTCAGGTGATAGTCGTCCCAGTGCGTGGCCACGAATCGTCATGCTCATCGATCGTGACTCACGGACCTTCTTCCACGTCCTCCAACGCCCCCGCATGCACGATCCCCGCAGCTGAGGTGATCCGCTTCACCAGGATCGTCGCGTAACAGCCGCGAGGCAGGGAGAATGCCAGCCTCAGTGCACGTTGACCGCGATACATGTCGTCCTCGATCTCGGTACTACTCACATCCGTGGGCCGGACGATGGCAGATCGCTCGCCCTTGGAGAAGAAGCTGTCTCGCGGGTGCTTGATCTTCAGGTCAGCTCGGGTGAGGCCCTCGCGCTCTAGCACACGATCGGTGATCGTGGTGATTGGAGCGTCGTCCTCGTAGATCGATCGTGCCGACGGGAACGGGATCTCCAGCGTGGTCAGATCGAGTGCCGCCTCAGCCACCAGCGAGCGGAAGAATGGGGCCGGTCCCTGCGAGAGTGGCACCTCGACACGGCACTCCGGCGGGCAACTCGTGTGGATCGCCTCAGCCAGGACTTTGTTCCACAGGTGGCTCTGGAACGCCGAGAGGTACAAGCCGCGCATGTCTTGCCGCACGCGGGTCCACGCCCCCTTGAAGTCGGTCGGATGCTGGACCAAGTACGACACAATGCTGCGTCGGTGCGAGCGCCCCAGCCGCTCCATGCACAGCGGCCAATCGGCCCAGTGATCGCGCAGGATGGCCTTTTCCTTCTTCTCTGCCGACCGGTCGTTGTGCGAGTGCGCGGCCATGCAGAGCCACAGCGTCCGCTCAAAGTCCCCGGCGATCCACGGACGGGCGATGAACTCCCCGTCCGAGGTGACCGAGCCGAACCGCTGGTCGTCGAAATAGTTCGGCAGGCCCCACTGCTTGAGTTCATTCAATGCCGCAATCGCCCGCGCACACTCGTCCGGCACCATGTCTCGCATGACAATCTGGAACGAGTTCCCCGTGATCTCGGTCGACCGAAAGGGGTTGTCCGACTGCCCCAGATAACTCAGCCCCCAGAAGTCTCGCTGGGCATTCCGCGCTGGTCCGCGATGTACCGTGACGAACTGCGAGGTCTGCGCATGCTTGTCCTTCAGTCCCCCATAAGACACGCGCTCACGCGGCAGATTCCACATCTGCAACAGCTGGGTGATGGCCTCGGGCGTGCCGATACCCCGCTTCTGCAGTTCGTAAACGGTGAACTCCCCCTTCGCGCGAATCGGGAACTCCGACAGCTCGGTGACGATGAAGTCTTCGGGGCGACATTTCAGCTTCATGAGGGGAGTTTATCGAATGCGACCAGAGTCCGTCACTCAATGCCGATGAGTGCATGAACCCACTTCATCGCCACTCAATCCCCCAGCGTCTGCTTCAACCGCTCGCGGTGATACACCAACCGCTCGTCGGAAGTCATCTTCGCGAAGTTCGGCACGGCTGCTTCGACCGGCTTGCTGATGGCCACGGGGGATTTCGCTGATACTGGCTTGGCTGCTGGGACGCTGACGGTCCGCCCGCTGCCGCCATAGCTCATCACATTCGTTTGCAGCGTCAGGTCTTCCTCCAGCGCCCGCTGCGGCTTCACGCCCAGCTTCTCCAGCACCGAGTGGTACGCCTGCACCGCCTCGACCGGCTCCAACACCCCATCCGCCACCAACCGCAAGAACTCCACGAATGCCAATTGGTTCTCCGCTTGGTTGATCTTCCGCCCAAACAGCGCCGCCTTGGCCCCGTACTTCTGAGCCTCCGACAACAGCTGGAATGCATCGAGGGTCGTCCCCGCCGCACCGCCCAGAATGCCGACGACCAAGTGCGGGTCGTACCGCACCAGATCCTCCATCGCCTGCGGCCCTTGATACGCCATCTTCAGGAAGACGGGTCGCTGCGAACTGGTCACCCCCGCCAGCGTCCGGGCGATCACATCATTGATGAACCCCGGCAGCTGCTCGGCGGGGACAGCGTTCGGCAAGTTGGGGTTGAAGATCTCCAGAAAGTGGCGGAACCCCTTGCGCTCGGCCTCGTCCCGAAACAACTTGTATGCATTCAGCGAATCGAGATCGAGGTCGCGATCATTGTTGAACGTGATCGAGTACAGCCCCAAGCTCGACCCCAGCACGCGGTCCCCCGGCTCGCAGTCGATATACCCGCACTGGGCATGATCGAGCGAGGCCGTGCGGAACGGCACCGACGCCGCCTGCCCGATCCGGCTGCCGCGAAAGACGTGGATATCGCTGGTGTCATTGGCCCGAATCGCCGGCGTCACTGCGGAATTCTCAAACAGCCGCTCCTGCACCGCCAGCACATCGCTGGTGCTGGCCGACATCAGCATAATGTCCACGATCCCCTGCTGCATGATCTGGCGGATCTGGTGGCGATACTCGGCCAGCGTCTTGAACCGCAGCTCCCCATCATGCCGCTCGGGCGAGTGCCCTGGAGCGCCGATCCCGAACGCCATATCGGCGTCCTTGGCATCGGCAATAATGAACTCCCGGCACCCGCTGGGGTCGGCGTGAATGGCGGCAAGTTTCTGGTCGAGAGTCTTCGGCATCGATGCACCTGTTAGAGGAAGCTGAATGATCCTGATTCCGATGGATTCGTGCAAGAAGAGTGTGGAAATGAGAGAGACGAGAGTGCGAGACATGGTGCAGCGTCGAGATCGGAAGGCTCCCCATGATCTTATGATCCCTGATCCGAGACTCCTCTCCGCTGTCGAGGTGGTGGAAGAGGTTCGCAAGATCTTGAGAACAAGATCAGGAAGAGGGGAATCGGAGTTGCATGGACACCGGGCGGCGCTGTCACGACATCGTCCAACAAGCGTTTCGTGTCCGCTGGGGTGAGTGACGACTTTCCAGAAGTTTGAGCCGCAGATGAACGCGGATGAACACAGATCAGAAAGGGAGGGGCCATCGAGGTGCTGGCCCAGACGGATCAGGATGAACGATGTCTTTGATCCTCTTCATCTGCGTTTATCCGCGTTCATCTGCGGACCAAACTTCTTAAAACCGTAGGGTCGATTCAGCCGCATGGCCGGGTCGGGAGGCTGAGCGGATGGCTCAGAGCGGCGGATATCTCTCCGGCTGCAAGCGGGGCTTGGCCCATGAGAGAGGCAATCAGCTGTGCCGGTGTTTCGAGGGGCAACATGGCTCCGTCGAAAGCGGGAGGATAGACTCAGTGAACACCGGGTGTCCCAGCAGTTGTCACCCGCCACTGGGCATGATTGACATGCGGAGCGAATCGAATGAGGTTCAATAGTCTGGTGATCTTGTGGATTCTGGTCGGCTCATCCCTCTCCGGTGCCGATGACGTGGCTCGCTGGAAAGCGAACGTGGATCGTCTGACCGTAGCGATCAAGGCTTCGCCTACGTCAGAGGATCTCTATTCGCAGCGGGGAGACGCTCAATTCTTCCTGGCCGAATACGCCAAAGCTGTGGCGGATTACGACCGCATGGTCGAATTGAATGCGGAGCTGGATGCCGGTCACTGGCGGCGGGGAATCGCATTATTTTATGCGGGCGAGTTCGAGAAGGCCGCGGGGCAGTTCGAGAGGTATCACTCATTCGATAACGTGGATCGCGAGAACGGTATCTGGCGGTATCTCAGTCAACGCAAAGCCTTCGGAATCGAGAAAGCTCGCGAGGGTCTGCTCAAGTACGAGAAGGATGATCGCGAGCCGTTTGGCGATGTCTACCGGATGTTTGAAGGGAAGATCACGGGCGAGGAGTTACTCGATAAAATTCGTCTGGCCAAGATTTCTGAGACCGAGCGGCAGAAGCGGCTGTTTTACGCCGAGCTATACGTCGGCCTGAACGAGACCGTCGAAGGTCGGGCGGACTCGGCGAAGTCTCACCTCTCCTTGGCAGCTGCGAATACTTGGGGCGAAAAGGCAGGTTATGGCCCCAATTACATGTGGCATGTGGCCCGGCTGCATGCAGCCCAGCTGGCGAAACCGGCACCGCCGGGAAATTCGAAGCCGTGAGAGATGCTCGTCTGGTCTTCATCGGGAACCGCCTCTGCCTCACCGAATCGAGGCCGTAGGACGGGGTTCGCCAGTGTGGAAGCGGGGGGCAGAGTTGTCGAGAGGAACCAATTCCCTGTGTGAGCATCCGAAAGGTCGCCCCGAGGTCAAGCAGAAATACGACACCAGGTCCTCACAGAATGTGTCACGCAGAGGCGCAGAGGCCGCAGAGTTTTCAGAATGGGTTCACTTCCGCCTCTTGTCCTCTGCGACTTCCTCTGCGAACTCTGCGCTGCAAACCGTTCAAGTCTCCGTATCGCGAGAGAATTCTCGCACGCAGCAAAAATCCTCGGTGGTCGGGAATCCTCTGTACCCCGACGGGGTTATTCATCATAGCCCAGGGTCGCGACGCAGGAGCGCACCCTGGGAAACAGGCCGCCGCCGCCCCAACCCTGAAGGGGTTGTACATCCGGGCCAGCTGTGTAGAACCCCATCAGGGTTCGTCTCCGCGTGGCGTGTTGACCCAGGGTGCGCGACCTGCGGTCTCGACCCTGGGCTGTGATGTGTGACCCCGTGGGGGTGCAGAGGTCGGCTTGGTCATAGTCGATTTCTGGCTGATGGCATCTCCTTGGGTTGCGACAGAGCCGCTCTGCGCCTCTGCGTGACACATTGTTCTCTCCTTTGGGGTGTCGCCCAAGTCTAAGCGAGGAGATTCCCGCGCCTTGGTGGTCAATCTCCGAGCCTGTACCCATTTTCTGAAGCACACACGATTTCCCCTCCGTGTTCTGGCCAGCGTTTGTTCAGTGTCGTCTGCGCTGATATTGTGCCACTGCGCAGACCTCGATTGAGGAACTTGCGTTCATTCTTCACCGTGTTCACCATTTTTCTGGCAGGATCATTCTGTGTCGACACTTCCCGATTCCCCTACGGGGGCAGAGGCGTCCTCGTTGCCCCCCGCGCTGCCCGAGAGTTCGGGCTCGATGAGCCCCTTGGATATCGCTCGTCCCGACGAACAGTTGCCCGACTACGAACCGCTGACTCCCGAACTGGTCGAGGACGAAGCGGTCCGCGGGGACTTTGTGATTCGTTGGGCCACGGTGCTGCTGGCTCTGCTGTTTGGCTGGACCCAGATTGACGATACATCACTGCTGGTTCGCATTCGAGACGGTCAGCAACGTCTGCTGCCGTATGCGGTCGACACCTTCTCAGCGAGTGCCGGGGACCGCCCATGGGTCAACATTGCGTGGCTCTCGAACCCGATTCTGGCCGGTGTGTACGGAGTGCTGGGAGCCTTTGGACTGACGCTGCTGGGGGCCATCGTATCGGCGCTGACGTTCTGGTTTTTGTCTCGCACCAGTGTGAAGGGCGTCTCGACCTGGTGGGGGTCTGTCTGTGCGGCATTGGCCTTGGTGGCCGTTTTCCCCCAACTGGTTCCCGGTCCGACGGGGATCACATTACTCGGGGTCTCGCTGGTCGTGTACTTGCTGTACCGCTGGTCAGAGGACCGCAGTGCCGGATTCGTCTGGCAGATTCCCGTGACGATCTGGGTCTGGAGCCAGCTCGACTCGCGCGCCTGGCTCGGAGCTGCGATTGTGCTGTTATATGCCTTGAGCTGGGTCGGCCTGCGGGGCTTCGAAGAGGGGGATGCCCCTGACAAGGCGAAGCACCTCGGAAAGATCACCGGGGCCAGCCTGCTCGCCTGGTTGCTGCACCCGCTGCACTATCACGTTCTGCTGTCACCATTCACCGCCTACCGAACAGAGTATGCCGAGTTGCGAGCTTACAAGGTGTTTGACTGGCCCCACGCCTGGCAATGGTTCCCGCTCTACTCGCCGGAATTTCAGACTCATCTGGATGTATTCGCCATCGTCGCCCTGGGGCTATGCGGGCTGACGCTGTTGATCTTGGCGATCAACTTCAACCGGTTGACATGGGAGTGGGTACTCCCCTGGGGCGGCGTGCTGGCCTTGGCCGTTTTCTGCGCTCATCAACTTCCGGTGGCTGCGCTGTTCAGCTGCGCCCTCCTCACCATTAACGCCCAGCTGTGGTATCGCGGGACGTTTTCCCAGAAGTACACTGTGGACTCGATGCCGCTGGCGTGGAATCGAGGCGGTCGAGCGCTGACGGTCGTGTCGCTGCTGCTGCTGGGTCTGGTGGCGAGCAATGGGATGCTGATGGGGCGAGATGGTCGCCGCATTGGGGCGGGGTTCTCACCACAGATGAAGGCCAGTATCACCGGGGCCGAGAAGCTCGCGGGGGAAGTGGCGTCAAAAGAGGTCTTCAACTTCCGGTTGGAGCAAGGCGACCTGCTGATCTGGGCCGGATTGAAGCCTTACGCGGATCGCCGCTTGAGCCTGTTTGCGACCGGGGGGGATAACCTGCTGGTGCGGCACCGCAATCTGAGGCAATCGTTGCTGCTTCCCAATTCCAAGTTCCCCCTGCGCGGCAAGCCCGATGTCTGGAAGGCAGAGTTCGACACACTCCACATCAATCAAGTGATCCCCCGTTTGTCTGGCCCCTCTCCCGACTATGTGACACTCGTCGAAATGCTGAACCAGGAGTGGTCGATGACCAGCCTGCAATCGTTCGGCGCGGTGTTGTCACGACCCGATAGCCAGGATGAAGCGTTCAAAAAGTACCGACTGGCTCACCCGGATGTCAGCTTCATCCAGCAGGCCTTCCAGACTGATGCACCCAAAACGCCACTCACGGATGGGCCGTGGATATTCCCTCGTCGACCGACCGTGTACGACACGTATCTGTGGCAGCCGCAGACGACGCTCAATGAGCCTTTGCAACTCGCGGCACACGAGCAAGCACTCGTCACGCTGCTCTCGTCGACATCGAGTGACAATCCCGAGATCGTAATGACGACCACAGCGCTCGCCATGTCAGCGTTTCGACACGCTCGGCAGGGAATCCTCCTCGACCCTCAGTCGGCCCCCGGCTACCGCATCCTGGCTCAGTCGGCGAGTTTTCTCCAGAGGATCGAGTCTCTCATCGCCACCAATTTTGGGAGGCAGTACCCGGGAATCTTCTGGCAGAACCAAGCCATTCACGCATACCACCACACACTGGAATTGAATCCCAACCAGCCGGAGGTTCACGAAGAGTTGGCCTCGTTGCACCTGCAACTGGCCAAGCCTGATCTGGCCTTGGGCCATATGGTCCAGGTCTTCCGGGTCACGGGAGCCTACACCACGCTTTCCCCGACCGATCCGCGTTATGCACAGGCTGTGAAAAACAACCTGGCCCAAGTGACTCAGTTGAAGCGTCATGTGAAGCAGATCGAGGAGTCAGTCCTCAAGGCTCCGACCACGGGGGGAACCTGGGAGAATGCACTGCAAGCGGCGATGCAGGGGCAATGCTCGGGGATCGCTCTCCGGGTGCTGGAAGAGAACCGTCCGCAAGTGGCTAAGAATCCGCAGTACCAACTGCTCCGCATCGGCTTGCTGTCCGATGTGGGGCGGACCGAGGACGCCTTGCGTCAAGCCGAATCACTGGAAAGCATGCTCGCCCCCACGGATGCGCTAGCTCCCCAGGTGCGACAGATTTACGCCCTGACCACTTTGGCAATTGGGGACAACGTGCAATTTGAAAAGCTCCTGCGACAGGAGTCTCGACTGGTGGCCGAGTCTGCCGTGAGAAACATTCTGGATCAGGCCCCGCTGGCCGCCTATCCCGGGATCCAGCTCGATCTCCTGCCTGCAGCTGAGGGGTACATTGCCTATCATGCGCTGTACCAGTCCCCCGAACGCTGGGCCAGCCATGAATTCATGCTGGCACAGTCCGAGTTGTCGACCTGGCACAATGACGCCGCGACAACCCGACTGACTGCCATCCTCGAGGCCGAGCCGAATGTCAGTCTCCGGCCACTGATCACTTTCTATTTGGGATTGCTGACCGGCCAACCCCAACAGCCGATCTCCCCAGAGATGCAAGCTGCGATGGATCGAGCCGCGGCAGCTGCGGGGGCCGCCAACCCGAAGCCTGCGACAGACACCTCGCCGACCACTCCTGCTCCGGAAGTCCCCATCCAACCCGGGGAGAATCCTGCACCCGGCAAGTCCACTGAGCCCGTGCAGCCACCGCAACCACCGGACGCAACTCCCGTGGAGGAGCCGAAGCCGAACTAAAGCTAATTCAGATTCGGTCTTCAGTGGGCACAGACAGGAATGTCTGTGCCACTCTTCAGTAGGGCAGACATTCCTGTCTGCCATTCCTACAAACCCATTCTGAATCTGCTCTCAATGGAGTAGTGCCTCGCCAAGGTTTAAATTGGGGTTCGCCACCGTCGGGAGGTCGTGACCTCCACCACCCCACGTCTGCATTGGCCAGGCACTCGACTCTCGCACATGCTGTTCTCCCCTGACTCCTCGTTCTCGTCGCCCCCCAATCCTATGGACACATTGAAGGTCATCCTGCTCGGCATTCTCCAGGGGATCACCGAATTCCTCCCCGTGAGTTCAGATGGTCATCTCACGATTGCCGAGGAGTTGCTGGGTGGGAATCTCGAAAACGCGGCCCTGAACATTTCGCTGCATGTCGGTTCGCTCGGGGCGATACTCGTTGTATTCAAAGAGCGTATTCAGCGGCTGCTGAGCCAACCCCGTATCCTCCTGATGATCGTACTCGCGACGTTGCCGCTGGTGATCGTGGGCTATCCGCTTAAGAAGTTATTTGGCCTGTTAGAGGTCTACTCCCTCAGTACGCTAGTCGCGGGCTGCGGGTTGCTGGTCACTGCGGCGTTCATGTTTCGCTCCCAACGAATCAAGGCCGGAGAGTTCACCCTCGAACAGATCACGCCCCGCATGGCGATTCTGATCGGGGTCTTGCAGGCGATCGCCGCCGCTCCGGGAATCTCTCGCTCCGGCAGCACCATCTTTGCCGGACTTCTGCTCGGGATGAGTCGATCCGCAGCTGCGGATTTCTCGTTCCTGATTGCGATTCCGGCGATCCTGGGGGCGACGGTGCTGTACGGGAAGGAGATCCTCGAAGCGGGTGAAGCCGGAACGGGGAGTGAATTGCTTGCACTGGGAGCGGTCGTGTCGTTTGTGGTGGGGGTCGTCGCACTGCGGTGGCTGCTCAAGACCGTTGTCGTGGGTAGCCTCGACAAGTTTGCGTGGTACTGTCTCGTCTTGGGACTCGTGTGTATTACGTGGCAGTGCGTTCAACTGTGGGGCTAGTCGACGTCGACTCGATGGAATGTAGGCGATGTCGCTCCGCGACTCGCATTCCGTTCGCTAAGGCCCCCACTCACACGCGGTCCGAATGGTGCCGCGTCAGGAGTCTCATTCGCGGAGCGACATGAGCGACAAGCACATAGGAAACGTGCTCCACAACGTACGATTACACCACAATCAGGTTCACAGCACTGGCCTCACTCTCCCGGTAGCGACCTTCTTGCCGAGTGAAACTTGCTGACGATTGGCTCGTTCATCAAGGGGCCTGCTAGCGTGCCTGCTCGAGCATCTCATAGACAGCTTCCAAGGGGAGCCCGACGACGTTGCTTAGACTCCCGGCGACGTGAGTGATGAAGAGGCTTCCCGCGCCTTGCAGAGCATAACCGCCCGCTTTCCCAAGCGGTTCTGCGGTGTCGAGATACCACTCCAGCAGCGCTTCATTTCCCGCTCCCATCGTGACGCTGGTCTCCGCAATGTGTTCCCAGCTCTGCCCCGTAGCATCAGAGATTACGACCGCCGTCAGTACCCGGTGAGTTTGACCGAAGTAGTATGTGTTAAACCACTGCCGGACAGTCTCCTTCCAAAGGTCACCGGAACTCGGTTGGCCCAGCACCTCGTAGGCTCCGGCGGCACCCCCCACGATTACGGTGTCAGCGGTGAGTACGAGCGCCCGGGCCGGGCATTCGACTCGCGCTCGCACGTTCACGTTCTTCATCCGGGCAATCCGCAGCAGCTGATCCCGGATGGGGGCCTCCTCATGCAGGCCCTGAAACCCCGGCTCTTCAGGATCTGTCGGCGGCAGGACGATGATCCGCTCAGGAGCAATGAGATACGACAGCAGTTCCCGTCGACGCGGTGAGCGCGAGCCGAGGACGATCCGTGTTTCCGAATCAGCATTCATCGTGGGTGCAGCATCTGACAAGGGGGTGAGATGGGAAAGGTCTCCAGATTATTTGCCAATACAGAAGCGACTGAATATCCGATCGAGAATGTCGTCCGTATGAACCGCTCCGCAGATCTCGCCGAGGGCGTCGAGGGCTCCTCGCAGTTCGATGGAGAGCAACTCGTCGCCGAGGAGTTGCTCGGCGGTATCCTTCGCCACCGTGAGGCAGTCGACACAGCGATCAAGCGAGTCCCGCGAGCGGGCGGCGGTCGTGGCCAGCCACTCGCTCCGATGCGTAGGTTGGAGCGAGAAGCGGTGGACGACCTCCGCTGTGAGGGCAGCGATGCCTTCACCCGTGAGCGCTGACACTAAGTGTCTCGACGAGCCGGTGGGCGTCAGCCCCCGGACGGACTCGCTCGCGGATGTAATCCCTGGCTCGCGGCTCGGCAGGAGCCTCGCCCTCCCATGGATCGCGTCGCACTGGGTCCACACCCGCAGCACTGCGCCCCCCTGCGCGCAGGCCGCCTCCCACAGCCCCTGATCCCAGCGTCTCTCGTCCTCGGTGGCCTGCAAGGACGAACACCACACGACCAGATCCGCCTGGTCGACTTGCCACTTGCGCAGCTGTTCGGCCTGAGCTGCGATTCCGGTCGAGTCGGCGTCGACCCCGGCGGTGTCAATAAGATCGAGCGCCAGTCCGTTCCAGTTTAGTTCCGCACAGAGGTAGTCGC
This sequence comes from Planctomycetota bacterium, assembly GCA_031431195.1. GTDB lineage: Bacteria > Planctomycetota > Planctomycetia > Planctomycetales > Planctomycetaceae > TH-plancto1. The sequence goes on from JANPCU010000262.1 coordinate 29,408, forward strand.
GCGTGGTGCCTGGCTGGTCCGAGACAATCGCCCGCTGCTCGCCGACCAGTCGGTTGAACAGCGTACTCTTCCCGGCGTTCGGCAACCCCGCGAGAACCACGCGCGGGCGCGGGCCGCTGACCATGCGGGCGTCGCTCTGCTGCCAGAGCCGCTGGGTCAACTCCAGTGCAGCTGTGATGCGCGCGAGCATCTGTTCGCGATGGACAAACTCGATGTCCTCGTCCACGAAGTCGAGGCCCGCCTCTAAGTCGGCGAGGTCCAGTAACAGCGACTCGCGGACTTCGGCAATCCGGCGCGAGAGTCCTCCGGCCAGCTGGGTCAGCGCGGTTTGCAACTGCTCGTGATCGGTGGCATCGATCACTCCGAGAACGGCTTCGGCCTGGACGAGGTCGACACGCCCGGCCAAGAATGCACGCAGGGTAAACTCTCCGGCGCGGGCGGGTCTGGCTCCATCGCGGTAGAGCTGTTCGAGAATGGCATCGACAATCGGCGGGGACCCGATGAGGTGCAGTTCCGCAGAAGGCTGGCCGGTGTAACTGCGTGAGGTCGGCCAGAGCCAAAGGTCAACGGGGACCGGGACTCGCCAGCCCTCGATCTGGAACTGGCCGGAGAAGCGTCGGGCCTGTCGAGAAGCGGTCCACGTAGAATGGACGCCTACGTCCGTGCGGGATGCTGAGGATTCACCTTCCATCCGTGACGCACGGACGTGGGCGTCCGTGCGACAGTCGAGGCTATTGAACCTCAGCCGTAGAACCTCTGCAACCTCGGCCCCACTCACGCGAATGACGCTTCGCTGCGCTGGCCCGGCGGGGGTCGCGACCGCAGCGATCAGATCATCGAGGTCGAGGGTCATGGCTCAACCACGGGCCGAGTCGGAGCGGCCTGCTCGCGCCGGGCTGCCGCTGCCATCCCCACGATGGGAAGATCCCCCAGTGGGGTCTGCCGGTCCTCGGTCAAATAATCGAGCGGTGTCGAGTCGACACTCTTTCTCAGCAACAAGAACATGACCGTGACTGAGACCCAGAAGAAGCTGTGAGCAAAGGCGTTGACGCCGAGAGTGATGAAACCACGGGAGACGCGGAGCAGATTCGTCGTCGTCCCGATCAGCGCGGGTTCGGCGGGCCGCTGCGGCTCAAACAGTTCGCGTGTATTGTCGGGCATGCCCGAAGCCAGGGACATCATCGCCAGATGGTCGGCCTGCATGGCCCACCAACGGACACCGAACAGTGTGCAGCCTCCCATGACGAGAACCACACCCGTCATGCCGAGGACGTACCACGGTCGACTGAACAGGTAATTGTACGAGCGGCTCAGCCCGTCGAAAGCATCAGTCCCCTCGACTCCGATGGTGGCGATCATCAGGGGCCAGCAGAGAGTGAGTCCCAGCAGGATGAGGGCCAAGATGCCTCCAAACAGCCACAGAAAAAACCACCCGCAGGCGACCACCGGTGGCCCGACCGACGGGATGCGTGTGATCCAGCCAGCCACGACACAGGGAAACCAGAAGGCGGCGATCCCGATCATGGGCAACAGCGGAGAAGCGAATGCTGACACAATCCGTCTGCGGCAGTACCGCCATGCCTCGCCCCAACCGACATCGCGTCCCATAAAATCGAGCGCGGTCAATCGACAGAGCATGGTCCCGAAGACTGCCCAGACGAGCCAGATCCAGAGCAGCTCAGCCAACTGCATCGTCGTCCGGCCCCAGTGAAAACTCGAATCGATCAGCAATCGCCCGGTGCCGAGTACCTCGATCAGGGGAGTCAACGTCTGCGGTCCTTGCCCAATCGCCTGTCGGATGGTGGACCAGGGATCGGCCAGGATCGCCTCGACAGGCGGAATTCCCGGCTGTTGGTCTTGAAACAGATACCCGCTCTTCCAGGGAAATCGGCCCGGATCTCCCCGCGAGACATCCTGCTCCGATGTTTGAATTCGGATCAAATTCGGCAATGACAACAGCAACAACGCCATCATCGCCAGCAGTAACTTGCGCGGGTCGAACGCCATTCGCAGCGTCGCCCCCAGATGGAGCCACGGCAGCCAGCGCCGCAGACGCGCCGCATCCGTCAGGAAGAACTCTTCCTGTAACGGTTCGGGCGGGATGGAGGTGAGGGGCTCGCTCATAGGATTGGAGTTTATCCCACGAGCGGTTTTGAACAACAGCACGGCCTGGTCCAGTGACCACCTTGTTGTGGCGGCCTGTTATCTCGCCAGGCATCGTGGCTGGAGTTCTTGAGCACGAGTGGTCCATCCACGCTCAGTCTGGGGGTTGCAGCCTGCCAAATCGGGAGTGCGAAACCAGTGCCGTGAACACGACCGAGATCGACCCGTCCCCCGTGGGGCACGTTTCCCACGTGCCCGTGCCTAGGACCAACGAGCCCCCTCAACGAAGTCATGTATCGTGAAGGAAGCCATGGCCGCAAGAAACTCAAGAAACGCAAAAAGGAAGAGTTTCCCCCTTTTGCGTTTCTTGAGTTTCTTGCGGCCATCGCTCTTTGACGACGCCGACTGGAAACTGACTGTCACGTCGATGGCTGACTGTCCTTCACTGGCGATACGCGGGAGGCAGGCACGTAAAAAAAGTGCCCCACGGGGAACGACTCCCCCACATTCGTACCCACCGCTCTGGACGCGCTCTCTGGGGGAGGTGACCTCCTATGTTTGCGGTGACGACGCACTAGAAGTCCAGCGTCACGATCCGCCCGGGGACCAGACGGAGGTATCGCTCCTGCGAGGTCTCTCCGTACTTGGCGACCACTCGATAGACGTGAGGCACGCCGGGGGTGAGTGGCTCCGACTCGAACCGCCAGACGGAGGCGTCTTTGCGGTCCTGGAATCCGGTGAAGCCGTCCTTGGTCCGGTACTCGTTGGTGCCGTAGACTTTGATTGCTGTCGCCCCAGGAGCCCGGACATCAATGATGCTGATGCGGGGGTGTTTCTCGACGGGAATCGGTCGCATCGGACGCTGGTAGGTCTGTCCCAGTGTCCCGGGAGGCGGTCCCACTTCGGGGGTCATCGGGAGGGCGTAAGCGGCTCCGCCGCCCATCCACTGCGTATCGGCGACTGTCCCGGCGAACACGTCTCCGCCCATCATCATCGGATCAGCCACCGGCCCGTACGAGCCGGAGAAGCCTGAGTGGCCCCGGCCTCCACAATTGCAACCCGCATCGGCTGCTCCCACGAGCAGCGAAAATCCAACGGCCATGACGCCGCCAGCACGAGCAATACGTGATACAGACTGATTCAGCATGGCGGCAGTTCCCGAAAGGCGTGGCTGTGAAGTGACACGAGAAACCTACCACCCTCCGCGAGACAGCATCGCCCCTCCCCAGCTCCTGAGCAAGTTTTCAGGAAGTTCGCGGACATCGCCGGCATTCATCCGCTAGAGGGCGCAAGGTTTACCCAGTCAGGCGGAACGCGGAGTCTGACTATGCCATAAAAAACAGGGAGTCGCTCGGTGAGCGGCTCCCTGTTCGGAACGAGTACGTCAGGTGGGTGAGTCAGGCATCTCAGTCTCTCCCCCGGCGGCGTGGCGCTTCACGTTCACCTCGCGGTGCTCGCTCGACGGGGGCCCGTTCAACGGGCGCTCGTCGTTCGATCTCCCGTGGGGGTGCCCTCTCGACGGGAACCTGCCGCTCGATCTGCCGTGGAGCCTGTTCCACGGGAGCCCGCTCTGTCCGAGCGGGACGTTCCACGGGTGGCTGACGCTCGAAGTTCCGTGGAGCTTGCTCCACGGGCGGCTGTCTCACGACGGGAGCAGGATTGTCGTTGCGGTTCATGGGGGGCCGTTCGCGAACAGCACCTTCTTTCCCCGTCCCGAGGTCATTCTGGGGTGCCCGCTCGATCACTCGTGGCGGACGGTTCTCGACCTCTCCGGGAGTCGGGGCCGCTCGCTGGGCAGGGTTCCGGGCTTCAAAAGTGGCTCGCTGTTCCTGTACCTTTTGCCGCAGTTCATCGACACGTTGCTTGGCCACTGAGTCTTCAAGGCCCCGTGCGGGTTGTTCTCGGACCGGGGACTCCCCGAGCGGGTTTTGCAGCGGACCGCCCTCGATGGTCCGAGGTGGCCGACCCGCAGGAGCGTCCGGCTTCACAGCCTCGACTCCGGGAGCAGGCTGGCCCGCTTCACGAGCGATTCGTCGTTCTTCCCCCTTCTGCCGCAGCTCCTCCAACCGGTCGGCGACTCCGCTTTGGCCAGCGGTGGCCGCCTTCGTATCGGTGCGTTGGGGGCCTCCCGTGGAGCGGTCATCCACCACCGGCTTCGAGCCATCTTCCACTGCCGGGGGGATCAACGGTTGAGTGTTGCCGGAGCGAGCCGCCTTGTCGCGTTCCCGTTCGACAGTGGCCTGATCACGGGCGAGAGCCCGTTCGGCAGCTCGCTCACGAATGGTGTCCAGAGGTTTACCAATCGACGGTTGCGTGTCAGTTTGTCCCTCTGCCCGGAGACGCATCCGTTCCAGTGTCGCGGCGGAGTCGCGGGTCTTCGCCTTGAGCTTCTCGGGCAGGTCGGTCAGTACCAGCTTGCTGGGCAGGTCCGTCTGTCCGTTGGTCCCTTGCGGAGCATCGTCCCGCTGCCCATCTCGTCCCGTTGGGTCGCGAAGATCTTTGAGTCGCAGGTCGACTACCGCGCCCGGCTTCTGGTCCCCTGTCCGGACGATGCGCGAGTCTCGTTCGAGATTCCGGCGGGCGGTCTCCAAGTCGCGGTTCACCTGACTGTTCTCCCGGAGCAGGTCGATCTCCTTCCGCTCCATCTTGTGGAAGGTGTGACCCTCCGGGGAATTCTTGACCACGTCCTCGAAGCGATTGGTCATCACGGCCAGCTGGGCGGTCCGATCTCCCGTATGTCGAGCGAGGAACTGACTCTGGTCCTGGATCATACGTGGCGGACGGATGTCGCGATTCGATTCGTAACGCTGGTGCCAGGTGTTCACTGTGCGGTCAAAGTCGAGCCCCTGCCGACGCGAGTCCATGCGGTAGAAGTTGTACGCGGGGTCGCAGAGACGGTGGTTGACGATCGTCCGCCGATACCACGGCGTATACCCCAAGCCAGCGTACTGCGGTCCGTAGTAATCCCCGTAGTAGAAGTTTCGGTTTCGGGGACGCACGAACAGGTGAATCAGGAAGCTCGACATGTTGACCGAGTAACAGGGTTGGTAGCAGGCGGGACGGTCATAGCCATAACTCACCAGTGATCGGCGGAATCGCACGGGCGAGAATAAAGTCCCGCGCCGAGCGAACCGGTAATCCCAGTACCCAGCGACATACACGCAACCGCGTGGTGTCCAGTTGTACTGATTCGGGATCCACATGTAGTCGGTCTGGCAGGGGGTGTAGTACCCCGGCGACCAGCGGTAGTCGTTCGAGACGTAGGTCCAGTTGCCCGGCACCCAGACCTGATCATCACTCGGCGGAGGGACGTTCGGCCCGACCTCCAGCGAAGCCGGAGGTTGTGGCACGTAGGCCAACTCCTGAGACTCGGCATTCGTCCAGAAGCCGGAGACCCACTGGAAGCCTCCGGTGACCTCAGCCCAGTACCCCGGCACCCAGCGGCGACCGGGAGGCACATCACGCCAGACCCCGCTCACCCAGATGTAGTCGGTCGCCTCAGTGTCCCAACCCCAGTAACCTGAAATCCACTGCACATTATCCCCAGTCGGTGCATCCTCGGGGGGCAATTCATCCACAGCTGCGGGAGGGGCCACAGTGACGATGACGCTGGGGGCGGGGTCGAGTTCGTAGACATCTGCGAACGCCTCGTGGACCTGGCCACGGGCAAACGCCTCCACATCGGCTTCCGGCACCGCCATGTTCGGGTCGGGGGGCAAGAAGTCAGCGGGCAGCGGGGCCAACTCGGGAAGCGAACTTCCCGGCAGGAGCGGTCCCACGGGGGTTGGTTCCGGAGCCTGTTCCGAGGCGATCCTCGATGGGACTGGCGGAGCTGGTGGGTAGTCCTGTGCAGTTGCCCCTGTCGTGAACCACAGAGCTGAGACGGTCACGCTGGCCACAGCGAGGGGTGAACGGAATCGATGAGTCATGAGAGTGTCTCCTGCCAAGAGGGCGAGACTCGATGTTTCGCTGTCTCGACCAGTTCTGTCAACCGCGAACCGTTCCATATCGGAACCGGGTTCACGGTGTCATGCCGAATCATATGCAGATCACGTGCCCGAACCAAAAATACCCCGCCATCGACAACTGGGACCATGCAATCACCACTCGACAGACCGCAATCGGTGAGTGAGGCTTCTCGGAAGGCTGTCGTCGGACTGATGTCAACATGTCGTCATGGGGATATCTCCCTGCCGATCATATAACTCGAATACCGTGGAAACATGAAGAGGTGGAATCAGACATCACTTGGAATGTCGGGGAGACGAAGGAATCGGGAAGGGAGGAAGAGGCTTGATGCTCTCCGCCGATCATCTTCAACCAATGCTCTGGTTGCTCAGTGAACCAGACGTCCGAACCTCTCAAGTCCCGACGAATCCTGAAAGTATTCTATTCTTGAATGTCCCCGAGACGTCGACGCTCCAGGTGTAGGGATGGCGGGGCGTTCTGAAATTTCCCGAGGCAGAACCGGGCGAGTTGGTTTCGAGGTGTACTTCACTCGGGACGGATTGAGACGTACGACGGACGTCCTCGTCCGTCGCTCTTCCAGGCTTTCCTCACGGACGGACGAGGACGTCCGTCCGACGAAATGTCTCAGTTCTCACCGCGAGTCGTATTAGTCGCTGTTGAGACAGGCAAGTACGTCGGGGGAGAATCGTACGGGTGGTGACCGTTAAGGATGGCGGCGATGGCCACGAGAAATTCCTCGGTCGCCTGCGTCACGACAAGCATCGGTCCCTTGTCGTCATCCCGCACTTCGGTCCGTGTTCCACTCCGCCTCGGAACTCTCCCGCGTCCCCGCGTCGTGAACTCTGGCCCTGCCAGCAACGGGGCACATCGGAAGCGTGCCTTTCAATGGGGCCATTTACTTCCGGTATCCCAGCGAGACCATCACATCGAACAGTTCCTCGAACGTGATAAACCGGCGGTGGTGGGCGAGTTTGTACACGTCGATGGCAGCTGCGAGTTCGTTGACCTCGGGGCGACCGGCCTCGCGGGAGTCCTGGAACTGACGGCGTTCACGACCGGCGGGGGAGTCCACCCCCGACTGGCGGCGGTCGACGAAAGTGCGTTCGGTGTGGGACGGCTGTTGTTCGATGGTGGCTTGCATTATTCTGCCTGCGTGTGTGCGGAGGATGGTCTCTGAACACTAGGTTGCCCCCACCGGGACGCAAACCGTTTTCGGCTCGTGACGTGTTCTCCTGCGGATTCACGGGAGCGTTTCCGGGCGAACTGACGGTTGTTCCGGATCTGCGGTTACGAGCAGTTCTGGCATCAGATCGCACTCTTTGGCGTCCGTCAAGCTCCGCTTCGATGACTTCGCGTCGCGGCTAAACGGCCAATCACTCAACACTCATGAAACAGATCACGATACTCGGTAGCGGGGCTTGGTCGACGGCTTGCGCGGTGCTATTGGCCTCGCAACCGGGGAGGCGCGTGACGCTCTGGGGCCGGGACGCCGGACATACCGCTGACATGGCGCGGACCCGGGAGAATGTGCGGCTGCTCCCCGGAGTGCAGATTCCTGTAGCTGTACGAATCACTCACGACGCCGAACTCGCTTGCTGCAAGGCGGACTGCTACGTGGTCGGCATTCCCACCCAGTTTCTCCGCGAAGCCCTCGGGCAGCTGGGGCCGCATTTGGAGCCGGGTCTGCCGGTCGTCAGCCTGGTCAAGGGGATCGAGAATCAGACGCTCTTGCGGCCCAGCCAGATTCTCGAAGCGGAACTCCCCGGACGGCATGTGGTCGCTCTCAGCGGTCCGAGTCACGCGGAAGAGGTCGCCCGCCGGATGCCCTCCAGCGTGGTCGTCGCCGGGCATGACCTCGCTCTGCTGAAACAGATTCAACAGCTGTTCACGACCGACCGGTTTCGGGTCTATACGAACACCGACATTGCGGGCGTCGAGTTGGGCGGGGCACTTAAGAACGTCATTGCAATTGCCGCAGGGATCTGTGACGGGCTGGGGTATGGCGACAATGCGAAGGCGGCCTTGATGACACGCGGCATCGTCGAGATGACTCGCTTCGGCATTCAAAATGGAGCCCAAGAGAAAACGTTCGCGGGACTGGCGGGGTTGGGCGATCTGATGACCACCTGCTTCAGTCCGCACGGTCGCAACCGCAATGTCGGTGTGCGACTGGGGCAGGGCGAATCGTTGGCTCAGATCCTCGGCAGCATGGCCGCGGTGGCCGAAGGGGTGAACACCTCGCGCAGTGTGTGCGACCTCGCCCGCAAAGTCGGGATTGAGATGCCAATCACGCAGCAGGTCTACCGCGTGCTATTCGAGGGACTCTCCCCGCGCGAGGCGACCGATGCCTTGATGCGCCGGCCCGTGCGGGACGAGTAGTCGCATGTACTAGGCGCGGAGAGCAACGGACGAAGATGTCCGACGTACGTCTCAATCGGGCCCACGTGAAGTCGTATCGGCCCAGGATGCTGATCGTTCGACAACCTGGGCTGAAGTCTTCTCACGCAATCCAGGCCTCTCCCATTCGGATTGTGACGATTCTGCCGAAAAAGCCTGACGTACCGCTCGTGATCCGCCGATGAAGTAATAGTCATCGCAGCGACCGAACGCTTGGGGAAGTGGGGCGGAGCTGGGAGACACGGATTGGCAGCTTTCGCCGACACCTTCGGGGTGTTACGTGGGAAATGCCGTCCACTTCAGTGAGTCGAACGCCTCTTTCCACATCAGGATGGGGTTCGGGGCTCGCCGTGTTTGGGAAGGGAGACTTCGTCATGGGGAAGCGTGTTCTGTGGGCCGCAATCGGTCTGCTGGTCGTGGGTTTTGTCCAGAGCGGCACTGCTCCAGTGGCGGAGGCTGCTCCTCCGGGACAACCCTCGAACTGGAACCGTTTTTATCACTACCCGTACGTGTACTATCCTCACAACTTGCGGGCTCCGGTCACTTACGACCACATGTATTATCGGTATCCCGCAGAGCGGCAGATCCCGGTTTACAATACGGGCTGGCACAACTTTTATCCGAGTGCTCACCCCTATCATAAGGGTCATCACTTCGCACTTGACGTGTTCTAGGCCGATTGTGATCGCAGTGGATCAGGCTCGCACGTCGGGAGAAACTCGGCGTGACCAGCTGGGGTGATTCGGCGTCGATTCGATCTGTTGAACGAGGACAATGGCTAGATAGAGTGTGGTGAGAGACCCTGCTTTAGTCTGCACGAGGTCCGTTTGAGCGGACCTCAACTCCGGGGGCGATATCCCGCAC
>JANPCU010000263.1:0-9526 GCA_031431195.1 Planctomycetota bacterium
TCCAGCCCGTCATGAGCAGAGCATGAGAATGACAGGCTGGAAGCCTATCCCACTTGCTCTACTCGTACCGCAGCGCCTGCACCGGGTGCAGCGATGCCGCCCTGCGAGCGGGAAGAATGCTGGCCAGCACGGCGATCAGCACGGCCCCAAACGCCACCCAGATGACCGTGACGGGGTTCACCTCGGTCGGCACCTTGTGGAAGTAGTAGATCGTCTCGTCGAAGACCTTATGCCCCAGTACCCAGGAAATTCCCTCTTCGATCTGGTCGATGTAGTATACCACCGTCAGTCCCAAGACCACTCCGGCCCCGCTTCCCACTAGTCCCAGCGTGAGACCGTACAGCAGGAAGATCGACATGATCCCCCGCGAGCTGGCACCCAGTGCCTTGAGGATGCCGATGTCGCGGGTCTTCTCGACCACGATCATGTAGAAGATCGCCAGAATGCCGAATCCGGCCACCGCGATAATCATGAACAGCAGCACGTTCAGGATCGCCGCCTCGACTGCCACAGCTTGCAGCAGTGGGCCTTGCTGTTGCTCCCAAGTCTCGACCGACACGCCCATTCCGGCGAGTTCTTCTCGCAGCCTCTGCACCACCAACGGGGCCCGTGAATAGTCCTTGAGCTTAATCTGGATGGCGGTCACGCTGCCAGTTTTCCAGTCGAGGTTGTCGTTCGGGTGGTTCGGGTCGGGCGGGATCAGCATGCCGCGCGCCTTCTGCATCTGCTCCAGATTCATGAAGACGATGTTCGAGTCGTACTCGCTCATCCCGCACTTGAAAAGGTCGACCACCGTGGCCTTAAAACTGACCGGCTGAGGGGTGCCTGCTTTCAGAGTGGACAGGGTAATGTCTTCCCCCGGGCGTACCAGAACCCGCACATCGGTTTCCCCGGTCAGGCGATTCGTCTCGGGATAGCTAACGAGTCCCCCCCCCACAAACACACGAGCGGGTTGAGGAGCATTCGGGTCGGCGGGAACATCCGCAGCTGTCCCCTCCCAGGGATCTACATAGGTCGAACCTTCACCGCTATCAACGAATCGAAGGGGTTCTTCTCCACCGGGCAGCGTCTCCGGGCGCTGCAGCTGCATGAACGTGAGCATGTCTTCCCGGGTGCGGAAGGCGCTGGCGGAGAGATCCCAGGTGACCGGATCGTTGATATTGGTTTCGGGCTGTTGCGGCTTGTTGGAGAGATCGGATGTCTGGCGACTCAACAGATAATGCGACAGCGGGCTGACCTGGTTCTTCCCCTCGGGGAGGATGCCGATGATGCGGACCGGGCGTTGTTCCTCCTGGCCCATGATGTGGAAGCTCATCATGCCCCACATTTCGACCGTGGGAGTGGTGGCCACGACCTCGGAGCCGACCGACTCCATGATGATCTTCATCAGACTCTCCGGGTCCTGGAACCCGTCCGAGTTATGTGTGGTAATGGCGATGTCCGATAGCAACCCGCGCAGGCGGTCCTGCATCTCGCCGCTGAAGCCCGCCATGACGCTGTTGACGACGATCATCGTGGCCACACCCAGCGTGACGCTGATGATGCTGACAAAGGCAATCATGCGAGTTTTGAGGTACTTCGTGGCCAACAAGAGCTTGTACATACGCCGTCCGGCTCCTTCCGTCATCCCGCCGGGGCGAACTGCCCCCGCGCTCGGATCCTTCCGATCCGGCAGTTTCCACCGATTGGCACGAAATGGTCAATAGGAGTTCCGCCGCAGAACCGCGCCACCTTTTTGAAGGTAGGCTGGGACTGGGCTGCGCAAAAACGACGTCACCCGGGCTGGAATCTGTGGGCGTTTCTGTTCCTGGTTTTTTGTGTGTGTTCGTCACTCCCGGCAGAGACCGCGCAGGGCCACGCTGCCATCTGCACGAGAATCTCTCTGAGCGGGAAGCGTCAGCACCCGAGGTGAGTCGCGTGAGGCAGGGAGCAGGAGAGTGCCTCACGCGAGGGCGCGAAGAAGAAGCAGAGCCCCTCCCTTTTCCTCTTCTTCGCGCCTCCGCGCCTTCGCGTGAGACATTCCTGCTCAGGGAGCCGTCGTATAGTTCCCGGATCGACCTCCTCCCCAAACAAGCCGACTTTTGCGCAGGCCGGGCACATTCGGCGTTGTCCCGGCAAATGGTGGGCCTGCGCCCAGAGCGGCTGGTCCCACCCTACGGCTAGACATTGTTCGCCCCATTCGGGGGTGTTCCAGCCGGGAGTGGATCGGTGCCGCCCCGGTCGAGTTCGTACTCGCCTTTACGGACCATGCGATGGAATGACGACCATTCCCAATCGCGGACACGTGACACTAAATTGTGTTTACGCGGGTTCCCATGAATGTATACTTCGCGCGGGGAGTCGGAGCAGTTTCGTAGGACGGACGTCCTCGTCCGTCCGTGTGGAAGACTCGCAGAGCGACGGACGAGGACGTCCGTCGGACGTCTCAAGCCGTCCCGCGTGGAGTATGAGCCTCAGCTTCCACCTAACTTCTTTGTCCAGTCACTATTGGGGTAGAGCTGTTCGAGCTTGGCCGAGGCTTCCGCTCCGCGTGCGGCTTGGCCGATGGTGCCCCAGAGCTGGGAGAGATGGAACAGGGCTTCCGCGTGCAGATCGCCCTCGGCGGCGAGGGCCGGGATCACGTCGACGTGCAGGTAGGCGAGGACGGCGTCCTTTTCTTTCTGCCCGAGGGCGACCAAGCTGTCCCCCTGCAGGAGATAAGCTTCGGCGAGGGTCCGCGTCTCGTCGGCATCGGCCTGCTCGACGACTTGCTCGATGATTTTGAGCGCTTCGGCGTGTTGGGTTTGCAGTTGCAGGCAGCGGGCCTGGCCGACCATGGCTTGCTGTCGCCGAGCCAGCTCGGCGGGAGTCTTGGCATCCAGTGCCACCACGGCATCAAAGCCGGTCTTCGCTCCCGCCGCGTTCTTGGCTGCGAGCAGCACCCGGGCCAAACCGATCTTGCCCGACATTTGAGTGTCCGGCCAGGGAGATTGGGTCAGCGCATTGAATGCCGAGTCGGCAATCGCGTCATCCTTGGTGCGGAGGGCGACCTCGGCGAGTAACGCCTGGGCCTCATAGAAGCGAAAGTTCTCCCGGTGCGCCGTCACGAAACCTTTCAGCTTGGTGACAGCGTCCTTCGCGAGTGTGGGATCGTCAATCGCCATCTTGGCGGCCACGCGAGCGGTGAAGAACTCGATATCGGCCCGCAGATTGGGATCGCCGCCTTTGGCAGCGTCAGCACATTCGGCGAGCCGCTCCAGGGCCTTGCTGTAATTACCTACGAACTCATCTCCCCGCGCGAGTCCGAACTCGGCGGGCTCGCCATCCCACTCCACGAGAGTCACTTCGTTGGCGGGAATCTTCTCTTCCTTATTGCCGACCTTTTGGAAGACGACGACCTCGATGCGGGTGTTCGTCTTGACCTCCCCCCCGACACGTTTCTCATCACCACGTCGCGTGACGTAATCGATGGAGAAGGCGGTCACCGGCGACATCGCCAAGGCCAGGATGGCGAGAGGAAACCACGTGCGTTTCATGGGTGTTCTCGGAGTGAGGTGTGGGATAATGTCAGTATACGGATTGAACAGACGCCAAGGAAACGTGAGAGTCCACTTCAAGAGGGGCCGGACTTCGGCTTGCCAGGCAGTCGCGTGGGCTTCGGTTTGGGAGGAACCACAGAGGGAGCCAGACGCGGTTCACTCGCTGCTCCGGAATCCCGCTCCGGTTCCTCCGGTATTGCGACGACGCTGGCCTCCACGGATCGCCGTGACGCATAGCGGTTCGGGGGTTTGCGAGACATCCACAGGATCCCGACCACAGCCCCGATTCCCACCAGTCCGAGCAGAGCAATCATGCCATAGTTCGTGGTGGCCACGGGCTGCGGTTTGGATTCCGCGACAACTTCCGATCCGGGAGCGGGATCGCTTGTCGCTGGCACGTTTCCGGGATCGGGAATCTCTGAGGCCGTAGCTCCCCCGCCCGCACCGACCGGCAGATCGACTGGCAGCTCACCGCTCTCCTGCAAGATATCGCGGTACAACGTGTTGAACCGCTCGTACTGATCTGCCGGAAATGACTTGGCAATCCGAGCGAACGTCGCCACCCCCGAGCGCGCTTGAGTCAGGGATTTCTCGCGATCTGCGGGCACGGACAGCTGCCGGGCAAGCGACAACTGGCAGAGTCCGAGATTGTAGCGGGCGTCAAATTCCATCGACGCATACCGGGGATCGAGTTTCTTCTGCTGCACCTTTTGCAAGCGTCTGGCGGTGAAGGCCCAGCCCCAGACCACGACTGGCGATTTGGCTCCTTGCACAGCGATCTCGTATTTTTTCCAGGCATCCGGCTCGCTACTGCTGGCCCAGGCTTGATACAAGCTGGCGGCTGTGAACTGGACGTTGGGAGATTCGACCGCCTGTTTATCGGCGAGCAGTTCCCGGATGAGCTGTTCGCCAGAGTCGTATTTGCCTTGCCCTTGCAGGCAATTCACGAGTCGCATTTTGCTGTACAGCAACTGATCGGGCTGAGTAAAGGCCCGATCGGCTTTCGACTTTTCGATAATCTTGAGATACGCCTCGCCCGCCTTGGCGAGGAACTCCTGCGCCCGCGGTCGGTCGTCTGCGGAGCTTTCCGCGAGGCTGGTGAAGGTCTCGGCGATCCAGAACAGGGAGGTGAAGTTCTGTCCCTCCTCGCGCAGGATGAGGTCATTCAGAAACGATTCGAAGCCTTCGCGAACCTCGTCGGCTCGGCTCGTCTCGCCCGCCGCCTTGAGTTGGTTCAGTTCCTTCTCCAGCTCTTGGCCGAACTCCACAAACACCTGGGTCAAGGCTTCAGCGTCGTCCGCGCCCGCCACAGCTTCCAGCATGGTTCGGGCCTCGCGCGCGGCCTCCAGATCCTTGACGCCGATCTGCGCCTTCAAGAGTTGCTGGTACGCGAAGCTCGCCATCGCGCGGCTCTTCGGGCTGCCGGGCGTTTTCGGTCGCGGCGTCCCTTCCGGAACGGAAATCGCCGCCACGACAGAGTGTGGTTCGGAGGTCAGCAGCTCGATCGCCCCCAGCGTTTTGTCGACAGTCCGGTAGACCCCGCTGAGGTTGCGAATCTGGGCTAAGGTCACTTTCCCACGGGTCAGGTCGTCCGGAGTCGCAGCTGCGACCGGCGTCGACCGCATTCGTTCAGCAATCCCGATTTCGAGGTGGCGGATCGCGGCCTCTCTCCATTCCGCGAATTTCGCCATCTCGGGCCGCTGACTCTCGGGCAAGTTAATCTGCGTGGTGTACTGACCCCAATAGGCTTGCCCCGTACTCAATTGGGCTCCTCCGTAGTGGGTGGCCCCGGCGGGGATTTTGTTCCACCAAGTGGCCGCCTCGTCCAGCTTTCGTTCATCCCACATGACCCGAGCCACAGCCAGTCGAGCTTCGTTCGCTTGGTCTGACTCCGGGAATTTCTGTTCCAGCAGACCGGCAGAATCGATCAACTTGCGAGTCTCGAATTCGCGTTGCCCCTTCACCCCCTTCTGGTAGGCCCGATCGAAGGCAGTCATCGCGATAAAGCCCGCGTTCTTGGCCGTCTCGGGACTGCGAACCGCCAATGTCCGCAGCATGTGCTCACCGACTACAGCGGCATCGAACGGACGATCGTCCAGCAGATACCCATAGGCCAGCAGTAAGTTCGCCCTTTGAAGATCCGCAGCGGGAGTCGTGGACTTGGCCATCCGCAGAGCCACATCGCACAATCTCGCCATCTCGGCCGCACTCGTCTTCAGAGCCACCTGTTTCGCTTTCGCCTCTTCCGTATTCCCACTCTGCTGGGCGGCTGCGATTTGCTCTCTCAGTTGGCGAAGATCGTCCGACAACTTCCCCGCCATGCCGTAAGCCGTATCAAAGTCGACGGGTTCATCGACACTGCGGTTCAGGGACAGCAGCAACTTCTGAATCATCGCATTGGCCGGAGCCTTGAATTCCCCAGCCGTCCGGCTGAGCAATCTCGCGCGGGTGAGAGCCTCGGTCAGTGCCGCCGTTCGCTCCGGCTCCGATTTCGTGGAGTCTGATCCGATTTTTTCCAGTGCGCGACAGATCTCCCATTGAATGCCGTTTCCGACTTCCGTTCGAGTGCGGCCCTTGGCGCTGGCCAGCCACTCTTCGGCCAACGTAACGACGAGCGGGTAATCCTTCTTCTGCTCGTGATTCAAACAGATGAGCTTAAATCGCAATGCCAAGTCATACAACGCCGCCTTGACCGGATTATCTGGAGTCAACGTCAACAGGTCATCATACACCCCAATCGCTTGGGTGATCTGATCCTGCTCCTCAAAGCATTTTCCCTGCCACAAGCGGGCGAACTTGCCCCCCGTGTTGTTCCGGTAGCGGTCGTGCATCTCAGTGAATTCCCCGGAGGCCTTTTTAAGCGATCCGTTGGCCGACTGGCTGCCTCGGTCATACGTGCGGGCCTCCCAGTAGCTGCATTTGCCCGCATCGAAGATCACCTCGATGTAGGCGTTCTCGGCTTTGGAGCGAGCCGCCTGTGCCGCCTTCTCTTCTTCGGGGATAAAGGCGGGAAACAGGTCCAGCGCCTGCTTGTATTGAGTGGCCGCATCGTCGAAGACCTGGCGGGCTTCTTTCAAGAGTTCGCGGGCCTGAATCTGATACAGCTGTCGATCCGACTGGCGCGAGGGATCTTCCGCTTCGAAGATCTCCACGCGAGCCTTCTCGAACAGAATCCGCCCTCGCCATGTATTCGCTTCGGCGGCCAGGGGATGCTGCGGCGCCCCTTTGGAAAACTGCTGAAATGCCGCTTCCGCCGCATCGAGCTGTTGCCGCTGGGCGTCCACATTATTGAGGTCGCGGGCGCTCGCCAGCAGGGTTTGCGCTCGCTCGTACGGCAGCAACTCCTTCAGTTCCGGGGGCAACTTCTCCTGCTGTTCCAATTGGTCCAGGTACGCGAGCGCGATGTCGTAATACCCGCGATCCCGCAGCCCTTCGGTGAATGCCTGGACCGGTTCCGCAGCGTGCAGCAATCCCGGCAGCACGAAAACACAGATAGAAAGAAGCAGACCTCGCCGGACCTGGCCCAGCAGGCGGCGATCAATATTCCAGCAGTCAGACTCAACAAGTTGGCCGTGATCGTACATCCCTGAATCACCCGTCCGCATGCGTTTTATCCCACATGAATCCCGGGTCTCGTAGTTTCCTCCGAACCCGATTCGCCGAATCGTGAGCATACCGCCCCTACAGTCAACCCGTCAAAGCCCAATGGTGGCAATTCGGCTTTGTGTGTGCGTCCGAAAAGTAGGTCGTGGTCGGAAAATCACCACGGTGTCACGGTGGCATGGAGAATGCCAAGCTGTTGAGGGTCAGTGTGGGCACACGTCTCGGAAATTTTGACAGGATGAACAGGATCGACAGGATGACTTCAGCAGCGAGTCTCGGCATCCTGTTGATCCTGTTCATCCTGTCAAAACTTCTTTGCCCCTGACCGCAGTCATGCGTGTCACCGGCGTGAGAGTCCAGCTCCCTGACACTTTGGGGAAATGCGGCCTACTTTTCTGACACACTCACATGCGGCATTTAACCGCCATTATTGCACCCAAGCCGCATTCCTCCCACTGTGCGGCAACTGCCGTTTTGACAACGCGGCTTGCGTCAGACGCATTGAGGAATCGCAAAGCAATATAGGGTAATGTCTTACGTGCCTTCTTGTGAATCGAATCGTCTCCGGCATCCGCTTTGCATTCACTCCACATGTCCCGCACTCACACGGGCCTCGGCACACTTTCCTCTGGCCCTCGGCACGAGCCCCAGGCCCTAGGCCTCCTCTGGATTCCTCACATGGCTGTCAGCGAAAAGATCATCGGCATCGACCTCGGCACGACCAACTCGTGCGTCTCGGTCATGGAAGGCGGCGAAATCAAGGTCATCCCCAATCAAGAGGGATACCCCACCACCCCCAGCGTGGTCGCCTTTACCGACAAGGGGGACATCCTGGTCGGCGAACCGGCCAAACGCCAAGCTGTGACCAATCCCAAGAACACGATCTACTCGATCAAGCGGTTTATGGGTCGGCGGCACTCCGAAGTCGAATCGGAAGAGAAGATCGTTCCGTATAAGGTAATCGGCGGTCAGGAAGAGTACGTCAAGGTCGACATCAACGGGCGGCAGTACACCCCGCCGGAAGTCTCGGCCCGCGTGCTGATGAAGCTCAAGGACGCAGCTGAGAACTACCTCGGCCACAAGGTCAACAAGGCCGTCATCACCGTCCCCGCCTACTTCAACGATGCCCAGCGACAAGCCACCAAGGACGCGGGGCAGGTCGCCGGACTCGAAGTCGTCCGCATCATCAACGAGCCGACCGCAGCCGCCCTCGCCTACGGCCTGGAGAAGATGAAGGAAGAGAAGATTTGCGTCTTCGACCTCGGCGGGGGGACGTTCGACGTGTCGGTCCTGGAAGTCGAAGCGGGCTCGATCGAGGTTCTCGCCACCAACGGCGACACGCACCTCGGCGGAGATGACTTCGATGAAGTCCTCATTAACCACATCGCCGATACGTTCAAGAAAGAGAACGGCATGGACCTCCGCAAGGATGCCATGGCGCTCCAGCGGCTCCGTGAAGCCGCCGAAAAGGCGAAGAAGGAACTGTCGCAGGCTCAGAACAGCGAGATCAATCTGCCGTTCATCACCGCCGATGCCAGCGGGGCTAAGCATCTGCAAATGAACATCACGCGGGCCCAGTTCGAGAAGCTCATCGACCCGCTCGTCGAACGCTGCCGCCGCCCGGTCGAGCAAGCCCTGAAGGACGCCAAGCTGCAACCGTCGCAGATCGATGAAGTGGTCCTCGTCGGCGGTTCGACCCGCGTGCCGATGGTCATGGAACTGGTCAAGAAAATCTTCCAAGGCAAGGAGCCACACAAGGGCGTCAACCCGGACGAAGTGGTCGCCATCGGGGCCGCTGTGCAAGGGGCCATCATCGTCGGCGATGTGAAGGACGTGGTCCTGCTCGATGTCTCCCCGCTATCGCTGGGGATCGAAACCGAGGGCGGCGTCATGACCGTCCTCGTCGAACGCAACACCACCATCCCCACCACCAAATCCCAGACCTTCTCCACAGCTGTCGACAACCAAACGGCCGTCACGGTCCGCGTGTTCCAGGGCGAACGGGCGATGGCCAACGACAACCGCTTGCTCGACCAGTTCAATCTGGAAGGCATTCCGCTGGCCCCTCGTGGCACCCCGCAAGTCGAAGTCAGCTTCGACATCGACGTGAACGGCATCCTCAGCGTGAAGGCCAAGGACAAGGGGACCGGCAAGGAGCACAAGGTCGAGATCAAGCAGTCGAGCGGCCTGTCGAAAGACCAGATCAGCGCGATGCAAAAAGAAGCCGAGATCAACGCCGCAGCTGACAAGGCCAAGAAGGAACTCGCCGAAGCCCGCAACAAGGCCGAACACCTGTGCTACTCGACCGAGAAGCAACTGAAGGAACTCGGCGACAAGCTCGACGAAGCAAGTAAGTCCGCCATCGAGTCCGCCGTGACGAAGGTCCACGAGACCACCAAGGGCGA